>JAJYGU010000481.1 GCA_021784975.1 Planctomycetota bacterium | reverse complement strand
GCGGGGCGGTGGAGGCCGGCGAAACTTCGGCCCAGGCGGCCATCCGCGAGTTTCATGAGGAGCTGGGCGACGACGGCCAGCCGATCCGCCTGCTGGGGTCGCTCTCAACGCTCTACATCCCCAGCAGCAACTATCGGGTGACGCCTTGGGTGGCGGCCGCGGATCGCCCGCCGATCTTTGTTCGCAATCCGACCGAAGTCGAAGAAGTTTTGGAGGTGCCGCTGACTCACCTGCTCGATTCGGCCAACCTCGGCAGCCATCCGCGTCAGTTCCTGGGGCAGGAGTTTGTGGCCCCGCACTTTGCCTACCATGCGCACCGCATCTGGGGCGCCACCTGCCGAATCCTGGGCGAATTCGTAACCCTATTGGAAGACATCCCGATGGGCGAACTATGACCAAGGAAGCAAACATGATCCGCGTGGTGGTCTTCGACATGGACGGCCTGATGTTCAACACGGAAGACGTGTACACCCTGGTAGGCACCGAGATGTTGCGCCGCCGGGGCCATGTGTTCCGCGAAGAACTCAAGCACCAGATGATGGGACTCCCGCCGCAGGCTTCGTTCGAGCTGATGATTCAAGATTGCCATCTGACCGACACCTGGCAACAATTGGCCGAGGAGACCGGCGAGCTATTCGTGCGCTATCTTCCTGACTATCTGGCGCCGATGCCGGGGCTGCTGCGGCTCTTGGACGACCTGGAGCAAGCGCGCATTCCCAAGGCGATCGCCACCAGCAGCCGCGGCCTCTTGGTCGAGTGCTGCTTGGCGCCGTTTGACATGCGGCGGCGTTTCCAGTTCGTGCTGACCGCTGAAGACATCATCCACGGCAAGCACGACCCGGAGGTGTATCTGCTGGCGGCGCAGCGGTTTGGCGTCCCACCCGCCGAGATGCTGGTCTTGGAGGACAGCGAGAACGGCTGCCGGGCCGCGTCGGCCGCCGGGGCGTTCGTGGTGGCCGTGCCCGGCGACCACAGCCGCGGCCAGGACTTCAGCATGGCCGCCCTGGTGGCCGACAGTCTGGCCGATCCGCGGCTGTATCAGGTGCTGGGGATCTAGGGTGGCGTCTCGCCCAAGCGGTCGGTCGGGTCGTAACGGCCCGCGAATCCTGGTTGACATTTTACGCAAATAGGGATCGAATATAGCTAGGGCGGAGTGGCATGTCTCTCCCTTCTGGAGAGGCAAAGGATGAACGGAGTTTTCTCATGAGGCAACCACACTTACCGGGGAGAAAAGTGGTGGGGCTCGCTCCGCTCGACCCACCCTACGCCTACACCATCGGAAGCGGCTTCACGCTGATCGAAGTCCTGGTGGCCACGGCGCTGTCGCTATTGTTATTGAGCGGCGTGGTCTTGATGTTTTCCCGCGTGACCGAGAGCGTCACCGCGTCGCGGGCAATGCTGGAATCGGCCGACCGGCTGCGGTTGACGGCCGCCCGGCTGCAACAAGACCTGGCGGGCGAGACCGTGGACATGTCGAAAATCTGGCACCACCCGGAGGACAACGAGGGCTACTTCGAGTACATCGAAGGGCCGGTCACGCAAGCCAACGCGGCAAGCTACGCCGTCAGCTCCGATATCCCGGGCACGCCTGGCGACACCACCGTCGGCGACTTCGACGACATCTTGATGTTCACCACCCGCAGCAACGGCCAGCCGTTCGTGGGCAAGGTCCCGACGGCGGTCAGCCCCAGCGGCACGATCCAATCCGATGTGGCCGAGGTGGCGTGGTTCGTGCGGGGACGGACGCTCTACCGGCGGGCGCTGTTGGTCGCGCCAGGCGTTAGTCTGACTGGAGTGGCTCAGGCGGGCTTCTATGCAAACTACGATCTCTCGGTTCACGCAGGCGGTGGCACGTCTGTCATACCGAACACCCTTGGCGACCTGACCAACCGCCAGAACCGGTTTGCACATAACACGTCGGCATTTCCGTACAGCGTCGTTAGTTGGTGGTTCTGGGCCACAGGGGGCCCTATCTGGCGTGCGTCGCAGCCGTATTCGGTCGGCGCCATCGTGACACCGACCACTCCAAATGGCCACTGTTACTTGTGCGCGGTAGCCGGCACAAGCAGTGGCACAGAACCAACGTGGCCAACGAACGGCAGTTCGGTGACTGACGCTGGAATCACATGGGTAGATCGTCCCATCACCACATTACCAACGCTGCGCGAATGTTCGTGGAGCGGCTGGCTTGCGGGAAACCAACCGCCACCAGTTGCGCCGGCAACAGTGCCACCGGTGATCAACCTTGATTTCTGGACGAATGATCCAACGAGACGGCTTACGGACACTGCCTTTTTGGTCCCTCCAAATTCCGGCTCGCGAATTGCCGATGATGTGGTCTTGACGAACGTGATCGGGTTCGACGTGAAGGCTTGGGATCCAACCGCTAATGGCGGTGCCGGTGCGTACGTCGACCTTGGCTCGGGAGGTGCCCAGTTCGGAACCGCGGACCCACAGGTTGGCACCGGCACGTCCGGACCAATCTACCTGCCAGGGACGTATGATACCTGGCCTGTCACTTACGAGTACACGGGCGCGCCCGGACTTGCAGGAACACCCGGGCGGGCGTTTAATGGCCTCGACGACAACAGCAACGGCGTTGTGGACGATATCGCAGTAAATGGAACTTGGACCGGAGAGAACCTCACCGAACCGCCCTATCCGTATCCCCTGCGGGGCATTCAGGTCAAGATTCGCGTCTTCGAGCCGGATAGCCGGCAGGTCCGCGAGGTGACGGTGGTGCAAGACTTCCTCCCGCAGTAGGCGTCTCGCCTTCCGCGAAGCGATCCGGCGATCCGGCCTGCCGATCGGGCTCCCGCGAACCAATCAGCGATTGCGCCAGCAAGTAGACGCCTACGCCGATGGCGATCCCCAACAGGTTCTCGATGCCGTCCATCACTCGGGCAGTGCGGTGCGGAACCAGCAGTTGTAATGATTCGGTGGTAATGCCGTAGATCGCCAACAGCCCGATCATAGGCCAGCGGAGCGGCTTCGACCACCATACCGAGCAGACCAGTACGCTGAGCACGACAAAGAAACTCAGATGGACGCCGAACTTGCCCCAGGGAAAGGTGGGGACCCGGCGCAGCCCGACGAGCGCCGCCGGGTCGGGCACCAACAGCAGCACCGTCAACAACATCCAATAGCCAAAACAGGCCAACCGAACGATAGTTCGCACGCCAACACCTCCTGCGGTTCAAGTGGTCGCGGCAGCCCGGACCATTCACCGCCGCATCGTAACCCGAAGCGTAAGCGAGGACGGCTACCAAGCTCAGCCTCGCTTACGCTTCGGGTTGCGATTGAGCACCCTGCGCGGCGCACATCCGGCGGCGTGAGTAATCCGGGCTAGAGTTGGGAATTGTACCCGCCAAGGTCCAAGAAACGAAGAAGCCCGCACAAAGAGAGGCGGGCTTCCTCAAAATGCGATCGTGTTTTTCCGTCGGAGGGGCGGTACGCCCCGCTCGGTTACCTGCTGCCCA
>JAJYGU010000243.1 GCA_021784975.1 Planctomycetota bacterium | reverse complement strand
TCAGCCAGACGTTCGGCAATCCGGGCAGCAGCACCCACTCCTTCGGCCGCGCTGCCCGCGAGGCCGTCGACGTTGCCCGTCAGCAGCTCGCCGCCGGCATCGGCGCTCAGCCGAATGAGATTGTCTTCACCAGCGGAGCCACCGAGAGCAACAATCTGGCGATCCGCGGCGTGGCGGAAAAGTGGCGCCGCAAGGGAACGCACCTTGTCAGCGTGACCACGGAACATCCCTCCGTGCTCGATCCGCTCAAAAGGCTCGCTGGCCGCGGCTTCGAGGTCACTTTGCTCCCCGTCGTTCAAACGCCACACGATCGGGCCGGCCTCATCACCGCCGGGCAGGTTGCCGAGGCGATTCGCGACGATACGATTCTCGTCTCCATTATGCTGGCCAACCATGAAATCGGCGCGATTCCGCCGCTGGCGGAGATCGGCCGGCTGTGCCGAGAGCGCGGGGTACTGCTGCACGCGGACGCCACTCAAGCCGTCGGCAAGATCCCGGTCCACGTGGGAGAACTACAAGTCGACCTGATGAGCTTCACGGCGCACAAAATATATGGACCTAAGGGGATCGGCGCCCTGTACGTTCGGCGGAGCGCCCCGCCGGTGCGGCTGGAACCCCTGATCGACGGCGGCGGTCAACAGTGGGGGCTCCGCAGCGGCACGCTCAACGTGCCCGGCATCGTCGGGCTCGCCAAGGCCCTGGAACTCTGTCTGCGAGGCTTGCCGGATGAGTCGGCACGATTGCGGCGGTTGCGGGATCAGCTCTACCGTGGGCTCGCATCGAACCTCGCCGAAGTCTCCTTGAACGGCCCCGCCTTGGACTTGCCGGACTCACGCTTGCCGGGCAATCTCAATGTCCTGTTTCCCGGCGTGGCCGGCGAGACGCTGCTAATCAACATGCCGGAATTGGCCTTAAGCTCGGGGAGCGCCTGTACCTCCGCCAGTCCGGAAGCGAGCCACGTGCTCCTCGGCCTGGGTCTGAGCGAAACGGCTGCCCAAAGCAGCGTACGCTTTGGCTTGGGGCGGTCTAATACTGAGGAAGAGGTGGAATATGCAATCGGTCGGGTGACGGACACGGTTGCCAGATTGCGATCCATGACCCCCTGAAAGTATTAAATCGCTTGGCGTTCGCCGGCGGGCGTGGTACCATAGAGGTTTACGAATCTCTATGAACCCTAGGCAGGAGCATCGCGTACCAATGGCAATCAATCTGACCGAGGCCGCGGCGGTGGAAATTAAGCGGTATATGGAGGAACAAAAGGTCGAGAGCGGGACGATGCTACGCATGGGCGTGTCAGGCGGCGGTTGTTCCGGCCTGCAATATACGTTGGGCTTCGAGAACAAGACGGACCCGGTGGCGGACGCCCGCTACGAGCAGCATGGCGTGACGCTCGTCACCGCCAAAAAGATGGCCCTCCATCTGGACGACACCACCATCGACTTTCACGACGGGCCGATGGGGCGAGGGTTTTCCATCGAGAACCCCAACGTCCCCCGCGGTGGCGGCTGCCCGGGGTGCGGCCACCATTGATGAGTCGAGAGTTGAGGGGGGTGTCGGCAGTCGAGATTGGGGCGGCCTTGGTAGGCGGGCAGCAAGGGAGATCGTCGGCCTCGAACCATGAGAACGAGGGAGATTGCCGAGGTGTCGGCGGCGGAGCGACAGCGGCGCGAGGTATATTACTCGGGCAGGGTGCAGGGCGTCGGGTTTCGTTATACCGTCCGCGCCTTGGCCAGCGGGTTCGCAGTGTCCGGTTACGTGCGCAACCTGGCGGATGGCCGGGTACACTTGCTCGTCGAAGGGGAAAGGAACGAGGTGGCCAACTTCGTTCGCGCGGTCCAAAAAGAAATGCAACGCTATATTTCCAGCATTCAGGAGATGGCTGGCCCGGCCAGCGGCCGGTTTGATTCGTTTGACATTCGGCTCTAAAAGCCATTTGCCGTGACGGCCCACCGTCTAGCGGCCGACGGCACGTCGGCCCAACAGTCGGTACCGAGACCACAATTTGAGAACCGGTGACCTTCGGGAGAAACCATGCACTTTATCGCTACGAGCCTGCCTTTGTTTGCGGTGGCGTCGACCTGGGTGGGGCCGCTATGGATTGTCGCTGTCGGGGTGGTGATCGCGGTGGCCGTCCTGGCTGCCTTGGGCGTGCTCATGCGATGGGTGGCTCCCAAAGTCGCTGCCGTCTGTTGGACCACCAGCAAAGAGGCCATGTCGCAGCCGTTGTTCTATCTGCTGCTGACCATCGGCATCTTCGCCCTGATCGTCTTCCCCTTCGTACCCTACAACACGTTGGGGGAAGACATCAAGATGGTCAAGGATGAGGGGCTGACTTTGATCATGGTGCTTTCGATCTTCCTGGCCCTGTGGACGGCCAGCGTCTCGATCGCCGACGAGATCGAAGGTCGCACCGCCTTGACGGTGCTCTCCAAGCCCGTCGGTCGCCGCGAGTTCATCATGGGCAAGTTCCTGGGCATCCTGGTCCCGGTGGCGGTGATGTTCATCGTCTTCGGCGCGCTGTTCCTTTGCAGCCTCTCGTTCAAGGTCGTCTATGACGCCCGCGAGCAGTCCGGCATCGAGCCCACCGTGGAGAATTGCCGGATCGAGATGCTGCAAGCCGCGCCCGGGCTGGCGCTGGCCTTCATGGAGACCGTGGTGCTGGCCTCCATCAGCGTGGCCATTTCCACCCGCCTGCCGATGCTGGCCAATCTGACGATCTGCGCCGCGATTTACGTGCTCGGCAACTTGATGCCGGTTTTGGCACAGACGGCCCTTGGGCAGCTTGAGTACGTCTCGTTCGTGGCAAACTTGTTGGCCGCCGTCCTGCCGGTGCTGGATGTCTTCAACATATCGGCCGCCATCTCCGGCGGCCATGAAGTGCCGTTCATGTACTTGGCATGGTCGGCCCTGTATTGCGTCCTCTACACCGCGGTGGCCATGCTGCTGGCCATGCTGCTGTTTGAGGACCGCGACCTGGCGTAGCGGTCTGTCCCCTCTCCCTCCGGGAGGGCAGGGTGAGGGTGCCCCGCGGGACGACTTGGATAAGGTCGCCGCCGCCACGCTACTGATCTCGAATCCGCGCCCGCCGGCCTTCCACCGTCACTCGCCCTTCGGCGATCAACCGCAACGCCTCCGGATAGGCCTCGCATTCCGCGGCAAACACCCGGGCCGCCAGCGTGTCAGGGTTATCGTCGTCCAGCACCGGCACGGCCCGTTGCAGAATCACCGGGCCGTGGTCGTATTCGTTGTCGGCGAAGTGGACCGTGCAGCCGCTCAGCTTGGCCCCGTACTCGATCACCGCTTCGTGGACGTGATGCCCGAACAGCCCTTGCCCGCAGAAGGCGGGGATCAGGCCGGGATGGATGTTCAAGACCCGGTTGCGGAAGTCGTCGGGAATGGTCAGCCGCTTGAGGAACCCGCCCATGACGACCAATGCGGCGCCCGCGCGTCGGCAATGGTCAAAGATGACGCGGCTAAAGGCGTCCT
>JAJYGU010000247.1 GCA_021784975.1 Planctomycetota bacterium | reverse complement strand
GCGAGTCGGGCGAGAAGTTGGCCCAGCGGGTCGGACGTCCGTCCCAATCGACCAGCCGAAAGTTGTGCTCCAGCAGGTGATCGGTCAGGTCGCGCACCACCTGGCGGACGCGCTCCTTTTCCGCCGAGGTCTCGGCCACGAGATCGTAGTAGCGGGCGTAGAGAAAATAGTGCCCGTCGACCTCGTCGGAACTGGTGTCGCACTTCCAGTACCACCTGCCGTCGGCGCTGGTCGGCCAGCGGGGATGCAGGACTTTCCAGAGAGGGTGGCGCGACTGCTCTTCCCGGTCGGCCTCCAGACTGTAGCAGGGCCAGGTGTTGGGGTCGGGACCGCTGGTTGGCAAAATGGCTCGAGCAGGAAAGCCTTTGGGCGCGGGGTGCGTCCCGCCTTGAGTGACTTGGATGAGAAACCGCAGGGCCTCGAAGGCCTTGGTGGCCCGTTTCTTGGCCTTCGGATCTTGGGTGGCCGCGTAGGCGAAACACTCGGCGGCCCCGTACATGCCGGTCCACTGGCCGTCGTTGTCGCTGTCGTGCTGCGTCCACTGGCTCGTGTCGCCAGGCCGCTTCAGGCTCACCGAGAGCACGTATTCCCAAGGGGTGCGGCGGTGCCGCTTGTCGATTTCATCCTCGTAGAAGCGGGCCTTCTCCGCCAATCGCATCGGCCTTCGCTCGATTACTCCGACGCCCCGCGGCGTCGCCGCGAAAACCGTTCCCTCGTCGGTCACGGCGATCTGACGCACCGAATTGCCGGGCAGCCAACGTCTCCCCTCGCGGTACGCCCAGTGCCGGCCGTCGAAAGCGATCGCCCCGCGGTCGGTGCCGAACCAGACACGGCTGTCGGGGCCAAACGACATGCTGGTAAATCCGTTGTAGGGCAATCCGTCGCGACCGGTGTACAGTCGCCAGCCATCCGACCCGAGCCAGCCCACGCCTTGGGGCGCAGCGAACCACAGGTGTCCGGCACGGTCGAAGCCGGCGGCGGCCACGTGCTCCGGCGCCCAGCGACGCGCGGCCTGCTTGGGAAAAAGCATCCCCCACGTTCCGCCGGCCGTGCGGCGAAATAAACCGGCTTCGGCAGCGGCGACCTCGGTGCCGTCCGTCGAGGCGGCCCACTGATAGACACGGTGATCCGCGCCGGTCGCTCGTCGCAACGCCTCGTCGGCTGCGAAATGACCAGCCTGGAGCGTGTAGAGCCCTTGTGGTCCGGTGAGCACAACCCGCCCTGCCCGGCAGTGCAGAGAATAATAAGGCCCTTTATCCGGCAAGGTCGCCAACGTTTGCAACTTGGCAGGGTGAATCGATCGCAGCAAGCCCCACCGCTTTTTCCCGGCCACTAGTTGGGGCTGGCTTTGGTGGGGCTCGCTGCGATCGACCCACCCTGCATTGCTGCCAATCGCACGGCCCGATAGCTTCTGTAGCTTGTCGTCGCAGACGACCAATAAGGTCTCATCTTCGCTGCCGGCCAGCAGCGAAATCTGTTTGCCGGTGAACTCGGGCAGGGGAAGCCAGGCGTGCCCCTCCAGGCGATAGAGCCCGGTTGCCGTGCCGGCGTAGACCTGCTTGCCGGCGACCACCGCGACGGATTGCACATCGACCGACTTGCCTGTCAGGCCCGAATATTCTGTCCCGATTTCCTGTCGATAGCCTTTCACCACCACCGGCTGAATGGCGATCGCCTTCGGCGAGAGGGCGGCCAGTGCGAGCAGGCCGCCCAGCACAACGAGCCTTTGGATCCGTGTAGGGTGGGACGAGCGGAGCGAGCCCCACCGTGGGAAAAGGCGGTGGGGCTCGCTCCGCTCGACCCACCCTACGATTATTCGCATCGTGGCTGTACTCATGGTCAACCCTTGTGGTTCGGGTATCCTTTCCAGTCGAGCCGTTTCGCCCAGAGGATGGTGTCGCCGCGGAGGAACCAGACCAGCAGCGTGCCCGGCTTGGCAAAGTAGGCTGGCGGCAGGTCGAGGCAAAGCCGATGCCGGCTGACCGACCAGTCTTCCAAGCTGCAAAAGGCGGCCCACGGACCGCGTTGGGAAGCCAAAGCCAGTTCCTCCTGACTCTTGTCCTGGCTGTCCTCCCCTTCCGGTCTCTTCCATGCGACGGTGACGGCAGGGCGGCCGAGCGAGTTCCGCTGCCCCAGAAAGTCGAGCGTCGGCATGCTGTGCTCGACCTTGAGGTGTCGGGCAACGCCAACGCCGTAACCCGCCTCCAAGCATTGGCCAAAGGTCATCAACGTGTCGCCCTTCAAATAATAGTCGCTGAAATACGTCGGCCGCGGGCGCACCTGCTCCGGCTGGTCGCGCACCAGCAGGCGGACTTCTACCGATGCCTTGGTGTAAACCGTCCACGGGCAATCGACATAGAGGGAGACTACGCCGCCATTTTGCTTGACGGCTGAAAGGCAGGAGTCGGCACGAGCCACGACCGACCCCGGCAGCATTGAGCGAGGAGACGATTCCTCGGCGGGAAGCACGGCACCTGCCAGTAGAGAGGCGAATAACAGTGCGCCGAACGCCGGGGTGGCCAGCCGCACGGGCAGGGCGGAGATTTGCATGATTTCTGGGGTGCGAGGTGGAGAGGCGTGGGCGGCAGTGCCGTTTGGAAGGCGGAGATTCGCGTTGGCACAATCACTTTCTTTGGGCCGCGGTCGACAAGAGCGGTAATGAACCGCTGCACTCCAACTGTTCGCTGGCTTTGGAGGCTAGACTGTGCCCCGATTGTACCTTGTACCTTAAGGCCTCGATACCGCCCCAAGCCTTCGCGTCTTCGCAGGTCGCCCGGACAGCAAAATACACTGTTTGGGGCCTAAACCTGGTGCTCGCGTAACCACATGGTGTATATGCAATATAGCCACAAGTGGCATACACCTCCGCATTGTCGCTCGTGCCGCTTTCAAAAGATATGCCTAATTGTTAAGATATATCACGTTGCACGGATAGGATAACTACGTCAAATACGCAGAATAACGTGGATGCCAGTTCGGTACTGGATTCGTGCGCGGATTTTTCCAACGTCGGCTGGGGGAGTCGTCCATGAGGACTGTGAAAACTGTTTGGCAACGGCGGCATTTCAAGCAATCTCGCAAGCTGGGGACCGGCGAAAGGCGTTTGAGACTCGAGATGCTCGAGCAGCGAACCTTGCTGAGCGTGGTCTCCGCGGCCCTTGATCCCATCAAGACCAACTTCCTCATCTACCATCCGAAGGGTTCCGATGCCTCGTCGGGCACCGCATCGCCGACCGGTTACACGCCAGATCAAATCAAAACCGCCTACGGCATCAATCTGATTACCGACGGGGGCGTCGCCCAGGACGGCAGCGGAGAGACGATCGCCGTTATCGACTTTTATGACGATCCGGCCATGGTCTCCAGCACATCGGCCAATTTTGCCACCAGCGACCTGCATCAGTTCGACCTGATGTACAACTTGCCCGAGCCGGCGGGCTTCTTCACCAAAGTCGACGAGCATGGCGGTACCAACTACCCGCCGGCGGATACCGCCAACTCGGCAAACGGAAGCTGGGCCGCCGAGATTTCCATGGACGTGGAGTGGGCCCACGCGATTGCTCCCGGGGCCAAGATCATCTTGATCGAGGCCGATCCCAACAGCGACCTCTCGGTTCCGCTCACCTATGCCAAAAGCTGTGGGGCCGAGGTGGTCTCGATGAGTTGGGGGTGGGGTGGCTCGGGCTACGAGTTCGGCGGCGAGACCGCCTATGACTCTTATTTTTCGAGTCCTTCGGGCTATGGAATCACCTGGCTGGCGGCCAGCGGCGATAGCGGCGCCCCCGCCGACTACCCGCCAAACTCGCCCAACGTGGTAGCCGTGGGGGGAACGACCTTGAACCTCAGCGGTTCCGGCACGTACGTCTCGGAGACCGGCTGGTCCGGCAGCGGCGGCGGATTGAGCGTCTACGAAAGCCAGCCGAGCTACCAGCAAGGTTTGATCATTCACAACGGGTCCAGCACCATTAGCGCCAACGGTATGCGAGCCACCCCTGACGTCTCCTTCGATGCCGATCCGAACACCGGCGTCCCAGTCTACGACTCGTATGACTTTGGCAGCTCGACGCCTTGGACTCAGGAGGGAGGCACGAGTTTTTCCTGCCCGGCATGGGCATCCCTGGTGGCCATCGCCGACGAAATCCGCGCCAATCACGGCCTGACCTCGCTCGACGGTGCCACCCAGACGCTGCCCTATCTGTACGATCTTTACGCGAAAAAACCGAGTGACTTCCACGACATCACCAGCGGCAACAACACCGGTTCCGACCCCGGCTACGGCGCCGGGCCGGGCTATGACCTGGTCACCGGTATCGGCACCCCGAAGGCGGATTCGCTGATTTATGATCTGGCTGACATCCCGCTGCCGACTACCGTGGTCACCAACACCAACGACAGCGGGCCGGGCTCGCTGCGGCAGGCGATCCTCGACGCCAACGCCAGCGGCGCGGCAGCCAACGAGATCGACTTCAACATCCCCGGCAGCGGCGTGCAGGTCATTCAGCTCCTCTCCGCCTTGCCGGTCGTTAATCATCCGCTGGTCATCAACGGCTATAGCCAGCCGGGCGCCAGCCCCAATACCTTGACCACGGGCGACAACGCCGTGCTGCTGATCGAGCTGGATGGCGCCCAGGCGGGATCGGCCAACGGGCTGTCGATCACCTCCGGCGGCTGCACCATCGAAGGACTGGTGATCGATCAGTTTGCCAAGAACGGGATCGCCATCGGCGACGGCGGCGGCAACCTGATTGTCGGTAACTTCATCGGCACCGACCCCAGCGGGGCCGCGCCGCTGGGCAACGGCGGCTACGGAGTGCTGGTGGCCAACAATTCGGCCAACAACCGCATCGGCACCGACAGCGCCAGCGGCGACGTGGCCGACCGGAACATCATCTCCGGCAACCTGGGCGGCGGGGTCGAGCTAGCCGGCCTGTCGCAGAGCAATGTGGTCACTCCCGCCACGCCGGAGAACGTCTCCCCCACAGCTTTGGACGCCTATGTGGCCGCTCCCGATCCCTCCTACAGCTACACGCTGGTCAGCACCATCAACGGCGCCGGCTACACGGCCTACATCTACAACATGGTGTCGCAGACCTGGAACCCGGACGGCTACGTGTTGACCAACTCCGACAGCAACCCGGTGTGGCACCACTGGCTGCAGGTCATCGTGCCGACTAACCTCAACACCAGCATCTCGACGGCTTTCCTGTATATCAGCGGCGGCAGCACCAGCACCAGCCCGCCCACCAGCGCCGATTCCACCACGGCGGCGGTGGCCGTCGCGACCGGGACGGTCAGCGTGTACCTGCCGGACGTCCCCAACGAGCCGCTGCAATTTGTGGACGAGCCGTTCGACCATACCGAGGACCAGATCGTCGCTTACAGTTTCGACAAATATCTCCGCACCGGCGAGAGCGACTGGATCGCCTACTTGCCGATGGTCAACAGCGTCATCAAGGCAATGGACACCGTACAGGCGGTGGTGCCGGGTCTGACCGGCAACCAGGTCTCGGTCAGCCATTTTGTCCTCACCGGGGCCTCGAAGCGGGGTTGGACCACCCAGTTGGCCACGGCGGTCGATCCCAAGGCCCGCGTGGTGGCCATGATCCCCGCGGTGGCCGACCTCTCCGATCTTGGGCAGCAGATGGAGTATCAGCACGAGTTTTACCAGGGGGTGACCAGCGCTATCGACCAGGGCTACACCATCGAGCTGGAAGACTATCTGCACTACAACGTGATCTCGCGAATCAACACGCCGCAGGGGCAAGACCTGCTGGCGATCGTCGATCCGGCGGCCTACAAGGGCCGAGCCACCATGTCGGTGCCCAAGTTCTACCTCGACGGCACCCAAGACGAGTTCTTCGTGCCCGGCTCGGCCCTGTTCTACATCAACGACATGAACGGGCCGACCTACCTGCGGTACGTGGAGAATGCCGACCATGGTCTGAACACCGACGCCGTCCAAGACGACGCCAACTTCTACGCGGCCGTCGTGGAGGGAGTAAACCTGCCCAGCTACACATGGTCGATCGGCAACGACGGGCACACCATCACTCTGAACACCTCGACCGCCCCGACTCAGGTCCAGCTCTGGCAGGCTACCAATCCCACGGACCGCGACTTCCGGGCGTACCTCCAGCCGACCACGCCCACCTGGACGAGCACCGTGCTGACGGACCAGGGCGGTGGGAGCTACGTGGGAAACATCAGCACTCCGGCCAGCGGGGCCACGGGTGCGATGATCAAAGTCACCTACACCATCAACGGTTTGCAGTTGTCGTTCTCCACCCCGGTGACGGTCGTCTCGGCGGCGCAATCCACCTCGAACACGGTGCAAGGCAACTACATCGGCGCCAACGCCGGCGGGACGGCGGCCGTGGGCAACGGCGGCGATGGCGTCCACGTCGACAACGCCGCCGGCGCCGTGGTCGCCGGCAACGTAATCGCCGACAACAGCGGCAACGGGGTCACGATCACCGGCAGCGGCGCGATCGACAACCGCATCCAGGGCAACGCGATCTATTCCAATGCCGCCGGGATCATCCTGCAAAACGGCGGCAACCGGTCGCAGAACCCGCCCACGCTGAGTTCCGTGCAGGCCGGCTCGGCCACGAAAGTCTCCGGCAGCCTCACCAGCACGCCCAACACTACCTTCACCCTCGACTTTTACGCCAGCCCCTCGGCCGATGCGGCCGGAAACGCCGAGGGACAACAATACTTGGGCTCGACCAGCGTTACCACCTCGGGCAGCGGCGTCGCCAATTTCAGCGTTACCCTTGCGGCAGCCACCACCGCCGGCGAATTGTTCACGGCCACGGCCACCGATCCCAACGGCAATACCTCGGAGTTCTCCGCCGGTCTGGCCACGATTTCACCGCTTACGGTCACGATCAATAAGGCCGCCAGCCAGGCCGACCCGACCAACGCCGCCTCGATCAGTTTCGCCGTCGTCTTCAGCGAAACGGTTACGAACTTCAACGGCGGCGAGGTGGACCTCAGCGCCAGCACGACCCCGGGGACGTTGGTGGCCGTCGTCACCGGCAGCGGAACGACCTATAGCGTGACCGTCAGCGGCATGACCGGCAATGGCCTGGTGATCGCCAGCATTGACGCGGGTGTGGTTCAAGACGCGGCCGGCAACGGCAACAGCGCGTCCACCAGCACCGATAATTCGGTCCGCTACGACACTGGCCCCACCGTTTCCAGCGTTGTGGTGGTCGTCTCGCAGGGATTGATGACCTGGAACCTCCAAAGTCCCTACAGCCTGGCCGGCACCAGCCTCAGCGTCGATGGCGCCGCCGTGTGGACGATCTACGGACCCTATGCCGACCCGTCGGGCGGCGTGGACTACGCCGGGGTCTTCGGGAGCCTGCCAGCGGGAAGCCACAGCTATACGATTACCGCCACCGACTCCTTCGGCATCAGCTCGCAATTGAGCGGCACGATCGCAGTGGGACCCACGATCTCCAGCATTGTGGTTGCCAGTTCGGCAAGCCCGCCGGTCATCACCTGCCGGGCGAGCGACAGCACGGGCATCACCTCGTTGACGATGACGGTCGACGGCGCTTCGTTGTTGATCGCCGGGCCGTACGGCACCAAGTACGCGGGCAACTTCGCCGGTCTGCTGGGCGCGCTGCCCGATGGCGTCCACCAGTACGTGATCGCGGCCACCGACGCCGAGGGGGCCTCGACCAGCGTCACGGGAACCTTCACCACCACCGCCCGCGCGGGCGACTGGCCGACCATCTCCAACATTGTGGTGGCCACCTGGCAGAGCCCGCCGGTCATCACTTGGACGGTGACCGACAATGTGGGAGTGAGGATCACCACCATCGCCGTCGACGGCAGCTACCTGCCCATCTACGGGCCGTACGGCAACCGGTACGCCGGCAATTACGCCGGGGTGATGAGCACGCTCTCGTCCGGCAGCCACAGCTATGTGATCAACGCCACCAACGCCCAAGGGATTTCGACCAGCGCCAGCGGCACCTTTACGGTGGAGCCGCTTTTGGTCAGCGCGGCCAACCCGCCCCTGGCGGCGGCCGCCTCGCTTCAGAGCAGTCAACTGACGCCGATCGTCGCCGAGGCCCAACGGCGGCTAACGGCGGCCTTGGGCACGCAGACGACGGCCGGCCTTGGCGGAGTAAGCGTGCAACTGGCCGACTTGCCCGGCGGCATGCTCGGCGAAACTGTGGGTAAGACCATCTTCATCGACCGCGACGCCGCCGGCTACGGCTGGTTCGCCGATCCGACGGCCGGCGACAACACCGAGTTTTCCGAGCCTCTCGGTCCCGATACGCTGGCCGCCGCCCCCGGCGCCGCGGCCGCCGGGCGGGTTGATCTGCTCACCGCCGTCATGCACGAAATGGGCCACGTACTCGGTTACCGCGACGATCAATCGGGCGATCTGATGAACGCCACCCTCCCCTTGGGCGTGCGGCGCATCGTGGCCCTGGACGAGGTCTTTGCCAGATTCTCCTAGTCAGTCGGGCTGAAGGGGACAGGCACATTTTTCGGCCTTCAGACCAACCGTGGAGTGATGGTCAATCGGGCCGAAAAATGAGCCAGTCCCCGGCTCATTCCCCCGCTCGTCAGAAGCGGTAGTCCAGCCCGAGATTGATCCCTTGGGCCCAGAAGTCGGAGGTCTGCTGGGTGAAAGACGGCTTGGCGCCGGTCTGTGTGGTCGGCGGGAACTGGGACGGGCTGACGTCCAGGTCGATCTGGTCGCCCGGCCGCGAGACGCCGCTCCAGTAAATCAGCGTGTAGCCGATGATCGCCCGAAGGTGACAGGTCAGGTCGTAGCCAAACGTCGCTCCTAGCTCGGGAACGATCGAGAACTGGTCGGCGGTATGGACGCCGATGTTGCTGGGCAGGGCGAGCAGACCGCCCGGATAGGTGGCGCCGCCGGTGCTGGTCGAACCTTCGATGTCGATCTGCGAGTGCGTATCGCCCAGGGCCAGCTTGAGGTTGGTCTCCAACGACCAACGCTCCCGGTGCCACTCGGTGGCCATGCCCAGCACGCCGCCGTTGAAGTCGTTGCAGGCGTGGAACTGATCGGAGATCTGAATCGTCGAGGCGGCCATGGTGCTCGTATCACCGAGGTTCAGGTCCTCGACCAACTGTTGGAAGCGATAGCCGGCCAGCAGTTCAATCCGGTAGCCGGGCGCGCGGGCAATTGCCTTTCGCACCAGGAACTCGGCAACCTGGAAGTCGCTGGTCGAGGTGGCGGAAAAAGACCCGTGCGACAGGTTGGGGTAAGCGATCAGATGCGAGTCCTCGCTGCCGGTCTCGACGTTGAAGAACGGCCGAGCCAGGATGGGACTGCCGCTGCTGCTCATATTAAAGCGATCGACGCTCTGGCCCAGGCCCAAGTAGCTGAACTCGACACCGAGATTGTCGTCCGGATCCAGCCAGGTTCCGAACGAAATGCGTCCCCCGGCGCGAAGATCCGTGTTAAGTTGCTGATTGCCCAGCAAGACGGTCGTGCCGGGCTGGCCGAGCACCCCGGCCTGGGCCTGCGGTGTGCCGTCCGGGCTGGTGGTCAACAGGGCCGGGATGTGTCCGCCCTTGGTCCACCACAACAAAGCTTCAAAACGAACCCAGTCGTCATGCGGCATGACCAGTCCGCAACCTCCGCCGAAGATCGAACAGGTACCGCAGTCCCCGCTGCCGCAGGCACCGGAGAGATCGCCCGGCCCGCAGGTGCCGCATCCTTGCCCGTCGGACGGACCAGCTACGGCTGGTCCGCAGGCGGACTCGAGCGGCGACGCCCAATCAGAACCCGGCGGCTGCTGCCAGGGAGGGGTTTGGGCCTCCGCGTGCAGCGGGCCGAGAAGCCAGATGATGGTCGCAAACATCGTAAGCGCGACACAGCCGCCCGCCGACGCTGGATGGGTGTGGATCCGGGTCATTGTCCGTGAGTCCTCCAGTCCTCCGGGCGTTGGCCAAGAAAATTCACCCCCGGACAACCGGAAGCCATTATCGGATGGGGGGCACGCTGCCCGTTAAAGATTCTATTATCAGAAATCTTTGTAGAGTCCACA
Organism: Planctomycetota bacterium; assembly: GCA_021784975.1. Taxonomy (GTDB): domain Bacteria; phylum Planctomycetota; class Planctomycetia; order Pirellulales; family Thermoguttaceae; genus JAJYGU01. Next base: position 6,508 of record JAJYGU010000247.1, on the reverse strand, counting down.
CAGACGCGCCATTTTCTCTAGATGCCTTGGGCTGAGAGAACGTCGGGCCTTCGGCCCAACTCTTGGCGCGACGATGTAAACCTCACGCCCCACGGCTCACGCCCCGCCCCCCACGTTCAACGTGCCGGTGACCGCGCTGCTGGTGTCAGTCCCGTCATTGACCACTACGGAGATGGTGCGGGTGCCGACGGTCGGAGATGAGGCCGTATCGTTGTAGGTGATCCCTTGCAGCACCATCTGATAGGCCGCTGCATCGGCGGCTCCCGTTATGGTCAGCACGCCATTGGAGTAGCTGGAGGTGAGGGACGTGCCAGAGGTAGCAGCCTGCAGTTGCTCCGAGCTTCCGTCCAAGGGCTTTTGGAGGGTGACGGTCATCGATGCCAGGGTGGCGCTACCGGGACTGGAGATGGTGGCTGCCGGGGCAATGGCCACCGGCGAGCCGCCCGCAGTGTAGGTCGCGCCGCTGCTGCCCAGGCTGACCGTCGGAGCGGTGTGGATCTTCTGAATATACTGACCCATGGGCGGAGTGGAGGCCAGGAACAGCCGCAGGGAGACCAAGGACGGCTGTACGCCCAAAACGGCGAAATCATAGTTGCTGCCGCTTTCGTTGGCTCCCAGTTGAAGTTGGACTGTGTTGCCGCTCGTGGTTCCCCGCGACGTTCCGCCGACGGTGCCCAAGCTCGCCTGCCCGAGCAACAGTTGGGATGGCGGAACGACTTCGAGGGTGTAGGTTCCCGCCGCCAGGCCCTGGAAGCTATACGCCCCGGCGGCATTGCTCTGCGCCCAGGTGACGCTGCCGCCCTGGCCGGTGAGCTTCAGGCTTACGCTCGCCAGCCCGGATTCTGCGTTGTCCATCCGCCCGTCGTTGTTGGCGTCGATATACACATAGCCCGAGACGCTGCTGTTGGCCACATTCTTGACGGTGAGCGAGGCAATATCGGTGGCGGAGCTGAACGGCCCGGAGCCGCCCAGCAGGCCCGATTGGGTCAGGTCGTCGCGGACGCCATTGGCGCCGCCGGTGGTGTCCCAGGCGCGGTAGCTGATGGTGGCGGTTTCGCCGCTCTTGTTGTCGGGGATGTAGCGCAACTCCGCATTCTTGGCCAGCAGCAGGGCCGAGCTTGCCGAAACCGTGCCCACCGGCGAAAACGTCGTGCCGTCGAGCGAATACTGCCAGGTCCCCTTGCCGGTGGTGCCGATCAGGGCGATTCCGCCGATCGCCGCCCCGCTGTCCGAATCGGTGATGGTGGTGGTCCCGGCGCCGTTATTGATGAAGGCCGTCAGATTGATCGTCTTGGTGACATTATTATCGGTGCTGCCCAGCGAAGGGCTGGCCGCCGTCAGCACCGGGGCGGCGTTGGTCGCCAGGATATTCACCGTGAATTGCTGTTGGCCCGTGTTTCCGGCCGGATCGGTGGCCTGGACGGTCACTTGCTGGCTGGGCGTCTGGCCCGAAGTCGGAGTCCAGGAGATCAGCCCGGTGGTGGAATTGATCGTCATCCCCGTCGGCTCTTGGGTTAGTTGATAGGTTACCGCGCCGCTGGGGTCCGAATTAGTCGCCACCTGACAGGAATAGGGCACCCCAACCACGGCGGCCGTGACCGTGGTGAAGTTGAAGGTTGGCGCCGCCGTATCAACCGTCAGCTTCACCGACGGCGAGTTGAGGCTGGGGACATTGGCCGTCTGGCTACTTGCTGTCGAGCTGCCGCTCTCGGTGACGCTCACCGTCTGATTCGGGGCGATCTGGATGGCGGTGAACTGGTGCAGGCCGTCGGTCAATTTCGTCGAACCATTGGTGGTGACGGTCACCGTGGCGCCGGATGCGGTCGCCTGGCCGATCACATCGCCGTCGGCAAGGATCTCCACCTGGTCGCCGCTGGTGACGCCGGAGACCTGGAATTGAAGCGCGCTGGCGCTACTGGCGTTGTTCAGGTTGGTGGCCGTGCTGCTTCCGCCGCTGGGAGGCAGGAAGGCCACGGCGGTCGGCGCGGCCGGCGTCACCGACTTGAAGGGATTGGCGGGATTCGAGCTGGAATCGGCCTGGATGGTGACGGTAAACGATTGCGTCACCGGCGAGTTGGTCCCGTCGCTGCCCGTCACCGTGACGGTGACCGTGCCGGTGACTCCGGCGGGGGCGGTGAGCTGCAAGACGCCGTTTTGCGTGTCGTTGATGATCTTGGCCGAGGTGATCGTCAGGGGGGTCACCAGGTAGCCGAGGCCGCTGGGATCCTGGCTTGAACTCTCATCCGGCATGGCGGAAATCGTGCTGATCACGTTCTTTCCCGTGGTCTGCACGCCGAAGATCGTGTAGTTGTAGTCCAGAAACCGGCCCGGCTCTTCGGTGACGAAGAACTCCGTCGAACTGGTGCCGGGGGCCGAGGAGCGGGCCATGGCCAGCAGGCCGGCCGAGGTGAATTGAAGATCGGGATTGAACTCTTCGGCGATCGACCCAGCGTCCGCCGGCGGATTCTTATTGATGGCCCCGCTGGGCGGGTCGTTGCCGCCCTGGATGACGAAGGGATTGCCGTTCTGATCCTTGCCGTTGCGGTAAATCTGCAGGCCGTCGTAGAAGCCCGAGTTCACCAGCGATTCGATATGAGCCACCGTGTTCGGGGCGAGATTGTTCAGCAACTGGAAGTCCATCACCTGGTCGACGCCGTTGATGTTGACCGTCAGCTCCAGGGTCGGATTGCTCTCGGGCATCATCACCGGGGTGAGCTTCGAGTAGTCCGAAGCGGTCACCGAGTAGTTCACGGTGGCGCCGGGATCGCTGGCATTCAGGGGAACATACATCGACGTGCCCGCCGGCAGACTGACGTTGGCAATTGACGGCAGGGTGATCGAGAGCAACTGCCGCGATTCCAGCGATTCAAAGCCGAGTCTGCGGTGGAGCCTTCTGCCGAGGCGAGACTTGTGACCGCGTGAACACTTGCTCGCGTGGGGGTGATTCATCGTCGTTGTTCCAATGGCTAAAGGGTCCCCCCATGATACCATGCGGCGGTCTTGGGTGTCCAAAGTTTTCCTTCCCCGCCTCCCTGCTCGGGCGGGGTGCCGGCGTCATGCCGGGCGTGCCTTGCGCGTCGCGATCGTCAATCTCCATCTGCGCCAGGGATCGAGAATGCGGGCCGCATCAGATGTAGCAATGTCGCCGGCGCCTCATGCCATGCCGGCCCGCGGCTTCGCCGTGTGACGGCACGACACTCGCCGTGGGGCGGCCGGGCACGCCCACCGCGAATTACCTGATTTCGCCTCAGATCGAAATCTGGACGTCCTTGCTCGGATCGTAGTTCGGATCGTACTTCGTGCCCCACAGATCGCGAAAAGACGTGAAGAGCAGGTCGCGACCGGTGGCGCTGCACTTGAGAGTGTCGGCCACGAAGTCGTTACGAACGGTGCCGACCTTGAGGTAGTAGGGGCTGTTCGCCCCGCCCGGCGCGCCAGTGATATGGCCCACGCGGGCTACAAAACCTTCCGACGTGTCGCTCCACTCCCTGAGGATCGCCAGCAGGGCGGCATCGTACCTGGTATCGACGCGGTTGACGGGACTGTAGGTAGTGGTGCCGCCAATCAGGATGGCATCGCCGGCGCCGGCGATCAAGGTCTGGGCGCCGAAGCCTCCGATAAGGATGCTCGGCTTCGCGCTGCCGGACAGGGTCGCCCCCGGATCGCCGAACTCGTAGGTCGGTCCGCCGCCACCGTAGATCGTGCCGCTGTTCCCGTTATCGAGGTAGAGCCAGGCCGGCAAGGTCACGCTTGGGTCGACGGTGATCGTGTCCTTGCCGGAGACGCCGTGGGCCACAATCCGGCTGATGGTTTGAGTGGACGATCCGAAGGTCCCCTTAGGAACGTTGTTCATAACCACCGATACGCTGTCGGAATTACCGGCGACGGGATTAATCGCAATCGTGTCATTGCCGGTCGTTCCCCAGAGGTAAAGCACGTACTGCCCGGCGTTCGCCGGCAACGGATCGGGCATCAGGTAGACCGCGTTGAGGGTCGGCTCGACGAACAGGACGCCGGCTCGGTACACGAAGGTGTAGTCGCGGTCGACCGCCCCCCTGGCGGTGATGGGGTAGCTTCCGGCCGGGCTGGCGAGGGTGGCGGTGGTGGTCGCGGTCGGCTTGATGGTCAGGTTGGCCACCGTATCCCCATTGACCCAGCCCGCATAGCTCACCGTCAGCAGCGGCGCGGCCCCGCCGGCGAGCTTGTATTTGTCGTCGGGAGTGATCGTCAAGGGGGCCGGCGTGACCGTCAACCTGCCGGGCATGTAAATGATCCTGTAATTGGAGCTGGCCACGGCATTGCCGATGTGTATGAGATACGAGCCGACGTGGCTGCCGCTGTGCGGCTGGTCCGGGATGGCGGGCTTCGCGTCGGTGGTCAGCGTCGGCGGGGTGGTGATCGCGGTGGTGTCGCCGCTGGCCAATCCGCTGACGGACCAAGTCAACGTCGGAAACGAATCCGCGGTCGTCCCGTAGGTCATCGTTTGATTGTTGGCGGTGAACCTCAGCGTGGCCGGGAGGATGGTTAACCATCCCGCAACATATTCGACCGAGTAGTTGCCGTCTGTCGCAGGGCCCGTCACGGTGATGGGATACTTTCCCACGTCGCTGGTGGAAGTGGCGGCCGTCGAGAGGCTCGGGGGGATCGGCAGGCTGGCCGCGGTATTGCCACTGACAAAACCGATGGCGTGAAAAGTCAATTTCGGCAACGCCGCTCCGTAGGTCATCGGCTTATTGTCGGCGGTTATGGTCAGGACGGCTGGGGTGACGGTCAGCGTGCCGTTGACGCAGGTCACCAAGTAGTTGCCGTCCACGATGGGTCCGCTCGATCTATTGACCGTGATCGTGATGGGATACGTGCCGACTGGGCTGGTGGTCGTGGCCGTCGTCAACAGCACGGGCCGGATTGGCAGGTTGGCCATCGTTTCGCCATTCTGGAAGCCGGTGGGGGTGTCGGTCAGCGGCGGATTGAACCTCCCGTACATCCTGCTCTTGCCGTCGGCGGTGAGCGTCAACGAGGCCGGGGTGACGGTGAGCGTGCCGCCGAGCGGGTTGGCCGGGTAGTTGATGTAGGTGACCGAGTAGTTGCCGTCAATCTTAGGACCGGTCACGGTGATGGGATACTTTCCCACGCGGCTTGTGGCGATGGCGGTCGTTGAGAGGCGCGGTTGGATCGGCAGGCTGGCCAAGGTGTCGCCAGCCTGGAAGCCCGAGCCTGTCGCGGTCAGCGTCGGATTGGGCGCGCCGTACGGCCTGCTCTGGGACAGCGCACTGATGGTCAGCGGGGCGGGGGTGATGTCGAACGGCAGCGTCCCGCCGCTACCCTGAAACTCGGACGGGTCGTCGGCCGCGTAGGTGGCCACGATGGTGTGCGATCCCGCCGATAGGTAAGGCCCTGCCGAAGACTCGGGGCATGCCAGGTTAGCCACTCCGTCCGTCAGGGGGAAACGACCGTAATCTGAACCGTCGATCACGAAATCCACCGAGCCGGCGGGCGGCTGGCTGGAGTCAAGATGGTCACTGACCGTCGCCGTGAAGAAGACAGTCTGGCCGTAATAGATCGGCGTGGTCGTGGGATAGCTGATAACGACGGCCGTGCTGGTGGCGTCGCCCGGCAGCTCGAAGGCCCCGAGGTCCACCGTGTTCCTGACGAACCGCGGGTAACCCGGTCCGCGCTGGTCGTAAAGGAGGGGGTTGCCGCTTGGATCAAGGGCCAGGGCCGGGTTGCCGGCCTCAATGGCCGGGCTGCCGGGCAACAAGGCCATGGTGTAGGTCGGACCGCCGTTGTCTTGCAGCGGGCCGAGCAGCGGATCGATTGCCCCGTGGTTGGGCCCGCCGATCAGGTTGCCATTAGCATCCGGGACTCCGTTTCCGGGGGACTCAACCAGATTCGATCCCGTATTGACGCCGACCAGGCAGTACTGGGCCGCTACCGTGCCGGAAATATCGGGCCCTGTGGTAGTTGCAGTGTTGTCGGCGACGATGGTGTTGGCCAGAGCGGTTGTGCCGTTGGAGCCGTCGTTGTAGATTCCGCCGCCGTTAGCTGCTGAGTTGTGGGCGATGGTGGTGTCGGCAACCAGCAGGGTGCCCGAATTGTCGATGCCGCCGCCGCCGCTGGCGGTGTTTCCGGCGATGGTGCAGTTAATGATCGTCAGCGCGGCATTGACCTTGTTGTAGATGCCGCCGCCGTTGCTGGCCGAGTTACCTGAGATGGTGGAGCCTTCCGCCGTCAGCGTGCCGGCGTTGTTAATGCCGCCGCCATAGCTGGCGCTACCGCCGGTGATCGTCAGCCCGGCTATGGTGGCCGTAACACCGCTCGGGATGGAAATGACGGAGGACGCCGGACTGGAGCTTCCATTAAGAGTGGCGCCGCCGCTGGTCGGATCCGAAGCCCCGATCAGCGTCAGGCTAGTGTTGATCACGAGCCGCTCTACATAAGTGCCGCCCATTACGTTGACCGTGCCGCCGGGGGTGACCAGGTCGATAGCCTCCTGAATCCGGCCGAGCGA
>JAJYGU010000391.1 GCA_021784975.1 Planctomycetota bacterium | reverse complement strand
CCGATCTGAATGGTCTCACAACCGGGCACTCTCTGGGTGGCGTCGCGCGAGCATGACGTTGCTGTGCGGAGTCTCCATGCCGACCCGCGGCCAGCGCCGCGTGACGGCATGCCACCCGGCCTTCCGACTACGGCTTGCTGTTCTGCGCCACCGCGGCCACGGCCGCGCCGGGCGTCTTGGGGCCGAAGTATTCGCTCACCTGGTCCACGATGTTTTCCGGCGTGGCCTTGTCCAGCGGAATCTCATCCTGATAGGAGACCTCGGCGTTGGCCAGTTTTTCGGCCACCTCCAGCCGCTTGCGCAGGCCGGCCACCAGCTCCTTCGCCCGGCCTAGGCGGCTGTCGTCGAACTGGTAATTGCTAGTGGACTTGGCGGCGGCGATCATTTGTACGCGGGCCTCGAGGTTTTCGACCTCGACCTGCAACTGGCGCTTGGCGGCCAACATGCCTTCCAGCTTCTGCCGGGCGGCCGCCAGGCTCTTTTCGCGGGCAGTGCGGATTTCCTTCAAGCTGCCCAGGGTGGCTTCGTTGGTCTTGTAACGGTCGAAGCGATGGGCGAGATCAGCCCGGACCTCGTCGAGCGTATAGCTGCGGCCGCCATAGGGAAAACTGGTCTTGCCGCTGGCCAAGTCGCCCTTCAAATGCATCATGTGGTCTTTCTCCTTATGCTGCCGGGCCTGGCTCTCGGTAATCTGCTCCCCCAGCCGCTGCACCTCGATCTCTTCCTGGGCGATGGTGTGCATGTTCTTGCGGACCTCGGGCACCAGGTCCTGGATCATGCCTCGGGCCCGATCGATCTGGAACTCGATAGGCACCGAGTCCTGGACGGATTGCTTCACGTAGCCCAGCGACGTGCGGAAATAGCTGAACATATCCCGTCCGACCAGCAGCACCCCCAAAAGCGTAGCCCCGCCGCCAATCATCAGTACTTTGCGAATCATGTCTCTAGTCTCCTTCACATAGAAAGTGGACGCCGAATGGTTTGCCGGTTCTGGCGGCTCCATGCAGGTCGCAGGCACGAGTCTGGGGGATGATCCAGGCAGCCCTGGACCCCCGGTCGAGGCCAAACCGTGCCGGAGCCCGTAGAGTGATTCGCTCAGCACGCCCGAATATTGGGAGGAGACGCAAAAATTGCGGCAGCACAGACCGGGGACTGGCTCACTTTTCGGCCCATCGAGGGCCGAAAAATGTGCCTGTCCCTTGACGCGCGAAGGGGACAGTCCCATTTTCGCGGCCTCCTGCCGCGAAAATCGGGACAGTCCCCGTGAACGGTTACTGGGAGGAGAGGCAAAATTACGGCAGCGCCAGTTCCGCGGGCTTCACGCCCCTCTTGAACCGCTGCGAACCGAACCAGGTGGGCTGGTAGGGGCCGACCAGATCGACGTTCGCCTTGGCCGGGATCTGAGATTCCAGGCCGACGCACCAATAGACCGCATTGACCAACAAGCGCCGCAGGCCATCGCTCTGCAAATCCACGGCCGCGCCCATGGTGGTGGTAAACACCCGGCCGACATGGCCGCCTGCCCCGCGATAAGACTTGGTCCAGGCAATCGGCATCATCGGATGGTTCTTCTTGCCGGCCACCGGGGGATCGCCGGGCTTCATCCCCGTCAGCACCTCGCCCAGAATGAGCGGCTGGCAGTCGCCGGGCAGGGGCAACCGCACGGCGTACACGTCGGTGGGAACCCAGAGGTCCTGGCAGCCGCGGACGATCGAGTTGCCGGCCATGCCCGGCGCGATCACTCCGCGGGTGCTCTCGACGCCGTGATGTCCGTGATGGTTGATCCAGGTCTCGCCCAGCACCTGCCGGCCAAAGCCGTCCGGCCACTGCTTGCTCCGCCAGTCAAACCTGGCGTAGGTCTTGCCGGCCGGAATGGCGAAGGCGTGGGTGGCGGTCCGCATGCCGATTACCGGCCTGCCCGCGTCCACATAGTCGGCGATGCAGCGCATCTGCCGGTCGGGCAGGTCGCGGAAGCGGGTGGCGATGATCATCAGGTCGGCCGACCTGAGCGCTTTCAGCCCGGGAATGTTGTGGCAGTTGTCAGGGTCGATGGTCCCATCGGCGGGATTGACGGCGAACAGCACCGTGCAGGTGAAGCCGTGGCGGACGGCCAGGATCTTGCCAAGCTGCGGGAGCCCTTCCTCGGACCGATATTCCTCGTCGCCCGAAACCAGCACAATGTGCTTTCCCTTGCCGGGGCCGTCGTGGCCTTGATAGACGACCCACGGATCGGCGGCCAACGCCACCGACGCCGCGCAAACGACGAACGCCGACAAAACGAGCGGGCGGATCGCAAACCGAGTGTCCTTGGCAGCCATGATGAGCGTCCTGACGGGAAAGGGCGGTATTCGGGAAGGAAGGGGCGGCTGGGCGGCTCTCCAACCGATGTAGGACCATTATACGCCGGCTGGTTGCGGACTTGAATACGCGCCGCCGTACTGGCTCTGTCTGGGATATCACAATGTACTTCAAGAACACCAGCAACCGGGACACGCCGATCCTGGCCGACATCCAAGCCATCCACACTACGTGTGCGCGGCCCGCCGGCCCCAATGTCATGAAAATCGAGCTCTGCCTGCACCATCCGGCGGCAGTAGTCACCTATCAACGCACGAGGTAAAATGAGTGCCAGCTAACGGTTTGCGAGCGTCCCCATGAAGTGCCCTTATTGTCTTGCCGATAACGACCGCGTGCTCGATTCGCGGACCAGCCAGGATGGGTTCGCCATTCGGCGGCGTCGCGAATGTCTGGACTGCCACCGCCGCTACACGACCTACGAGCGGATCGAGGCCACCGCGGTAAAAATCGTCAAGAAGGACGGCAGCCGCGAGCCCTTCAACCACGCCAAGATCAAGCAGGGCTTGGAAAAGGCCTGCTGGAAGCGGCCGATCAGCGACGAACAACTCGAGGCGGTCATTGCGGCCGTGGAGACCGAGTTGGAGGAGAACTTCGAGTCGGAGGTCGAGAGCCGCCACGTGGGTGAAATGGTGATGCAGCACCTCCGCGATCTCGACGAAGTGGCCTACGTCCGCTTCGCCAGCGTCTACCGGCAGTTCAAAGACGTGCGGGATTTCGTCGAAGAACTGAAGCCGATGCTGGCGGAATCGCGAAAGAACGAGTAAGTGTCAAGTTTGTCGACGGGGAGGGGATAATTCTCGCGTTAATGACACTCGGCTCCGATGACGTTCGGACAATCGGGCGTGGCGAGTTACTACATACCCGTCGCCGCGATTTGGCCGAGCAAAGCCGTGCACCGGAGCGACGGTAAACCTCTTCGCCCGCTTGTCTTCGATGCCCGACTTTTTGTTCATTACCTGCCAGATCGGCGCCGAAGCGGCGGTGAAGAGGGAGATCGCCCGTCGCTGGCCGGGCTTTCGATTTGCTTTCTCGCGGCCCGGTTTTCTGACCTTCAAGCTGCCCGAGCAGCACGGCCTGGCCGACGACTTCGACCTGGAGTCGGTGTTCGCCCGCGCCTATGGCTTCTCGATCGGCAAGGTCGCCGGCGGCCGCCCGGAAGAATTGGCCCGCGGGGCATGGAAGCTGGCGGCCGGGCAAGTTGTGCAGCGAATCCACGTCTGGGAGCGCGACCGAGCCGCCCCCGGTGAGCACGGCTTCGAGCCCTCGATCACGCCGGAGGCCATCGCGGCCCACCGTGCCTTGTTGGCGAGTGGCCCTTGCCCCCATACGCTGGCAGCCCACGCCGACGATCCGCTGCGGCCCGCCCGGCGGCGGCAGCGGGTCCTCGACTGCATCCTCGTTGAGCCGGACCAATGGTGGATCGGATACCATCGTGTCGGGCCGAGGGCCTCGCGCTATCCTGGCGGGATGATGGCCTTGGAGTTGCCGGCCGAGGCGGTGTCGCGGGCATGGTTGAAGATGGAGGAAGCCCTACGGTGGTCGCGGCTGCCAATCCCTCACGACGCGCGGGTGGCCGAGATCGGCAGCGCGCCGGGCGGGGCCAGCCAGGCTTTGCTCGCCCGCGGTTACACGGTCACCGGCATCGACCCGGCCGAGATGGCCCCGGCGGTGCTCGAGCATCCGCGGTTTACCCACATCCGCAAGCGGAGCACCCAGGTGCGGCGCCGCGAATTCCGCAAGATCCGTTGGCTGACCGCGGACATGAACGTGGCCCCGAACTACACGCTCACGGCGGTAGAAGCGATTGTCACCCACCCGCAAATCAACATCCGCGGCCTGTTGCTGACGCTGAAGCTGCCGCAATGGAAATTGGCCGAGCAGGTGCCGCAGTACCTCGAACGGATTCGCAGTTGGGGCTACAACGAAGTGCGTGCCCGGCAGATTCAACACAATCGCCGCGAAATCTGCGTGGCGGCCTTGCAGGTTCCCTTCCGGCGGAAGCGTTTGGTCGGTATGCCAAAGGGCGAGTCGTGATGATTCAGGCCAGCGGGGTCCTCCAGCGCAACCCCGGAAACCGGCTGTAGTCGCGGTCAGCGGTGAGCCATTCGCAAGCCAGCTTGAATAAGGCTTGTGCTGCGGAAGGTCGCGACGAAAGGCGTAGACCAGCACGTTCGCATCCAAGAGCATCATCGGTGGATGTCATCCAGGATGTCTAGCAGTTCCGCGGATCGATCCAAGTCCACGCCGGGGCAGAGGCCCCCTTTTCCTGACGCCTTCAACCGAATCCGCCGCTTTTCAGGCCCTCTCTTCTTGGCCGACAATGTCTGACGCAAGGCATCTTCGATTACGGCGGTCAGGGTCCGGCCACTGCGGAGCGCTTCGGCCTTGGCCCTCGAGAGCAAATCGTCGTTCACGCGGATCGTGGTCCTCATACATCAAAACATACGCTCCCGACATCAGTATGCCAAACCGCCGCGCACCATGACCGTGCTGGCCGGCCAGACGTCGGGCGTGCCGCTGGTGTAGCGGATGCGGCGATCGAAGACGTAGCCCACCTCGAACTTGGAACTTACTCCGCCGGTCACCTTGCGCTCCATGCCGACGATGATCCGGTAGTCGCTCAACACCACCTGGTCGGCGGTGCCGTCGGCTCGGCGGATGGCCCAGGCGTCGCCGGCGGCCTCGCCGCGGAGATAGACCCAATCCTGGATGTCGTCGCCCAATTGCCCGGTCCAGGCAACGCGGTGGGCAATCTTCGGCTCCGGGAAGAGCAGGTCGAACTGCCAGTCGTTCCGCGGCGTCCAGATCAGCCCGCCGATGGGAATGGCTTCCACATCCGGCCGATCGAGATAGGCGGCCCCGAGCACCAGCTTGGCGGTCTCCGTCCACGTCCAGGCCATGGCCGCATGGGCTGACACCCGGAATGCCTTGCTGCTCTCTTGATCGAAGTCGCTGTAGACCCCCGGTGTCACCGCCAGGTCGAGGCCCAATGCGTGCGTCACCTGCGAGAGCCAGCGGAATTGCATCACCGCGTCGTAGATTCGCGGCGGCAAGTCGGCGGCCGCCGGCGGCTGCAAGAAGTGCACGGCAAAGCCGGGCGTCATCACCAGCGGCGAGTTCCGCGTCGGGCACGGCAGGGCAAAGACGCCTTGCAGGTGCAAGTCCTCGATGCCCAGGCCGTCCGAGCCACCCCCCGCCAGCCAGTCGCCGTCGAACAGGACCTTTTGAAAGAACCCGTTGCGGACGCCTGGCGGCAGCTTCGACTCCGTCTCCAAGGGCGGCTCATTCTGGCCCGGCGCTTGAAGAATTTCAGCAGACGAATCCGGGTGCGACACCAATTGTCCCGGCGGTCCTTCATCGGGCGGGGCGACAGCCGGCAGGCGGATCACCTGGGCCAAGCACGCAGGCGCCAGCGCCGCGGCGACGAGCATCGCGGCGGCGACACGCGCCATCGCTCGGCGACGACGGGCGGAAGGCGGACAGCAGAAGGCGGAAAGCCGAAAGCGGAAAGCCGAAGGCATGAAGCCCAAAGCGGAAAAGACAAGGCTGGCCGCGGTTGGAATCACAAATCTCCGGGATCGCCTAGTACGTCAGCCCTGCCCGGATGAACACCGTGCTGTTGGGAAAATAGAACTGCGGCTGGTTGTCCTGGTACACCAACTGGCGAGAGAACGAGCCGCCGATCTCGAACAGCCCGTCGAGATGCCGCACCGTCCTGAACTCTAGTCCGACGGCGATTTCAACGTCGTTGTAGTCGAAATTGGTCTCGGTGCCGTCGGCAGGTCCGGGAGGCGCCAGGCCGCTATTGCGTCTGATAAACCAACTGCCGCCGCCGTAGCAGCCGTCGGCAATCAGCCACCACTCGGTGGTGCCCAACGTCGCCAGCCGTTTGCCAATCTTGGGATTGGGGAACAGGATGTCGAAGTAGACGTCGGGGTTCGGGGTCCAGACGAGTCCGCCGGCCGGCAGGATTTTCACCAGCACGCGGTCGATATACCACACCCCGGCTTTCAACACCATGTGGTCCGACAGGCGGATGACCGCCAAACCCTTGCCCATGAAGCGGAAGGCGGCGCTGCTGACGACGTCGAAATCGCTGTACAAGCCGGTGCGAAAGTTCAGTTCCGCTCCGAACCAGGGGGAGATCTGCGGGTTCCAACAGAAATCGAGGTAGGCGTCATAGGTTCGCGGCGGCAGGTCCGCCGGCTCCGGCGGCACCGACACCGGCCCTTCCCAATAGTGGACGGCGAAACCGGGCGTGATCAGAAGCGGTGTGGCGATGTTCTGGAACAGCGGGATGGCGAAGGTCACGTCCAGATTGACGTCGTTGATGCCCAACTCGTTCTCGCCGTGCCCGGCAAACCAATCGTAGTTAAAGTCCACGTGCTGCACGAACTTCTGCATCGCCGCCATACTGATCTGCGGACCGCATGGGAAGTAGGGGTCTTGAGGCAACAGCGTCCCCGGCGGGGCAACCGGTGCGGCGTAGGGGTCCCAACCGGTGGGCGGTTGAATGGTACCGTTGAAGTTCGCCGGTGGCGGAGCATACGGAGCTGGGGCACCATAAGTCGGTGCCGCATACGGGGCAGTCGGCGACGCCGCCGGCACACCGGCCCCCGCGGCTCCAGGTATGGGCGTGGGGGCTGCCGGAGCCGCATAAGTCGGTGGCGGCGTAAGCGGGGACATTGGGGCCGCGCCGGGCATGGGTGTGTACGTGGGCGGGGCCGGGCTCGCTACCGGTCCGCCGACGGGCGCGGCCGGCGTCGGGGGCACGGCTGGCGACTGGACCGGGGTGGGGAATTGCTCACGCTGCGCCGCCGCCGGCACGGCCATCGAGACCCAGCAGGCCACCAGCAGGCAGCGCAAAACGCTCGCGGCTTTCACCACCAACCCCTTCACGCAAAAACCGGGCCCGGCCACCACATCCGGAGGAGAGGCAATATGGAGAAAGCGTTCAATAGCAAGCTGCCGCCCAAAGGTCAAGAGCGGTTCATGCGACACCACCCGAGACATGGCACCGGCAGCCTGCCCACCCGCGCCCATTGGGGCCGACCGGGGAGGCATGCGGCCGGCTCCGGTCCAATAGCGTCAGCGGTAGCATCGTTGCCTTGCGCGCGTCCCGCGACAGGACTTGGCGGTGGAAAGAATCTGCATTAAAATAGCGGTTTCTCGGCGCCGAGCACCGCATTTGAAATTGTGGCACCGGTAGCGGCTGTCGCTATAAGTCGTTGATACGAAATAACTTGCCAGCGTAGCTTCAATCGGCAGAGCACCGCATTCGTAATGCGGGGGTTAAGGGTTCGACTCCCTTCGCTGGCTCTTGCGAGTCGGTCGGTTGGTTGCCCCGCTGATGAAATTGGTGAATTAGCGGTCGGCGTGGCTCAACCCCCGATGCTGCATTTTGGAGTAAGTTGCAATGGCGCAAAGCCTTGAGTTTGATTTGAAGCAGTCCGTATTGCTCAACGAAACCTTCGGTCCCCGCGAAGTGCGGCAGATGCAGCAAGCCATCGCCCACGATTTCTCGCAGTATCAGGTCCTTCGCGACGCGGTGGGCGAGCTTCAGAGTCGCACGGAGCAGACCCCGGCCAGTAATGTCCGCCTGGGGGTCTGTCTTTATCTGTTAGGGCGCTACTTCCGAGCCATTGAGGCGCTCAAGCAAGGCGACGGCGGGGCCCTGGCCCACTTCTACCTGGCCAAGTCTCATTTCGCCCGGCAGGAGTATTCCCAAGCATTGGAAGCCTACAAGGCCGCCGGGCTGGCGGGCTACTCGGCTGACGAGTGTGCCCTCGGCCGCGCCGAGGCCCTTCGCTACTCCAACGATCCGGCTGCCGCGTTGGCCGCGCTCGATTCGCTGTCCGGGGCGATCGAACAGACCGCCGAGTACCTCGCCCAGCGGGCGGCCACCGTGGCTGCCCTGGGCAGCAATCCCAACGAGGTGGTGGCCTTGTACGAGCGGGCCGTAGAGGCCGACGGCGAGAACCCGTCGGCTTTGTTCGGTCTCGCCCTGGAGAACGACCGCCGCGGCAACGACCAGGTCGCCATGGACCTTTACCAGCGGTCGGTCGCCCATTTTCCGGCCCACGTCGGTTCCTTGATCAACCTCGGGTTGCTCTACGAAGATCGCGACCAATATGACCGGGCCGCCCAATGCTATCAGCGGATCCTGGACGTGTATCCCGAACATAAGCGGGCCGCGCTCTACTTCAAAGATACCGAGGCTTCGCACGAACAATACTACGACGAGGATGCCCAGAAGAAACGCGACCGCATGAATCAGGTGCTGAACGTGCCGGTGACCGATTTCGAGTTGTCGGTCCGCAGCCGCAACTGTCTGCAAAAAATGGGCATCCTGACGCTCGGCGATCTCTGCCGCTCGACCGAGCAGGAATTGCTCTCCAGCAAGAATTTCGGGGAGACGAGCCTCGTCGAGATCAAGGAGATGCTGGCCACCAAGGGGCTGCGGTTGGGCCAGTTCGCCCAGGCCCGCCCGGTGGCCGAGGTGGTCGAGCCGGAAACCCTCACCGCCGACGAGCAGGCCCTGCTGAGCCGGCCCATCGCCGACTTGAACCTCTCGGTCCGTGCCCGAAAGTGCATGATCCGCCTGGGCATCAACACCCTGGGCGACCTGGTTCGCCGCACCGGCGACGATCTGTTGGAATGTAAGAACTTTGGTGTGACCAGCCTCAACGAGGTCCGCGAGAAGCTGCATGCCTTGGGGCTCCAACTCCGCGGCGAATAGGCCGCCGTACTCCTCGGGCGCGGCGCGCGGAACCGTGCCCCTCACGCTCCGCGCGAGGCAGGCGTTACGCGGAACGTGACGAGTATGGCTACAACGTCACGCGGAGCGTGACGAACACCGCTCGAGCGCCGTTATGCCGATCCGACCTAATGCCGGTTGTGTCGTGCTGTTGTGGTGTCTATTGTTGGCCGGGCTAACCGCATTTGCGGACGACGGTCCGGCCGTTCGGCCGACCGATCATTCGCAGCTTCTCTGGTACACGGCCGCGGATGGCTTTCAACGACCCGTGCGGACACCGGCGGATTGGGCCGTTCGACGGCGGCAAACCCTGCAGGCAGTGCAGGCGGTTATGGGCGAGCTGCCTGATCGGTCGAATCTGCCGCCGCTGGACGTAAAGATCGGTGCGGCCACCGAGGGCGACGGCTATGTGCGTCTGGCGGTCAGCTACGCCAGCGGCGATGGCGACCGCGTCCCCGCCTATCTGCTCTTGCCCAAACACCGGCCGGCCGGAGAGCGGTTGCCGGCCATGCTCGCCCTGCACCAGACGACTCCGTTGGGCAAGAAAGAAGTCGCCGGAGAAGGCGGGTCCGCAAACCTCGCCTATGCCAAGGAGTTGGCCCAGCGGGGCTACGTCGTGCTGGCCCCCGATTACCCGTCCTTCGGCGACTACCCCTACGACTTCCGCCAGAGCAAGTACGCCTCGGGCAGCATAAAGGGCATCTGGAACCATCTCCGCGGCGTCGATCTGCTCCAGGCCCGCCCAGAGGTTGACCCCGAGCGGATCGGCGTCATCGGCCATTCGCTGGGCGGGCACAACGCCATGTTCTTGGGCGTGTTCGACCCGCGGGTCAAGGTGATTGTCGCCAGTTGCGGCTGGACCCCTTTCCACGATTACTACGGCGGCAAACTGGCCGGCTGGACCTCGGACCGCTACATGCCGCGGATCCGCGACGTTTATGGCCTCGATCCCGACCGCCTGCCGTTCGATTTCTACGAGGTGGCGGCGGCCTTGGCCCCGCGGGCGTTCTTCTCCAACTCGCCGGTCGGCGACCACAATTTTGATGTCCGCGGGGTCAAGAAGGCGGAGCCGAAGATCCGCGAGGTCTACGCTTTGCTGGGCGCCGCCGACCGGTTTCAGGTTCGTTATTCCTCCGGCAGCCACGATTTTTCGCCCGCCGCCCGTCGCGCGGCCTACGCCTTCATCGACCGGATTTTTCAACATACGCCGTTGCGAAACACTCCTTAGCGCGTGGCTCAACTGGGATGCAGCCTGAGTGCCACGCCCTGAAAGGGCGTGGCAGGCTCGGGCCACCATCATCCTCTTGCCACGCCCTTTCAGGGCGTGCCACCTAGCCCGTATAATTCGCTGGGCAGTGATTCCTCACCGGGTCAACCGTGGGGGAAAATGCGGACTAGACTGTTGCGGAGGGCATTGAAATGGGCACGACGCATGTTACCGTCGCGGTGCGGAATCCGGCCAATCCCGGGCAAACCTGGGAAGGTCTCTTCCTGGTGGACACCGGGTCCGTGGATTCACTGGTTCCCGCCAAGCACTTGCGGCAACTGGGCT
Source organism: Planctomycetota bacterium (assembly GCA_021784975.1). Lineage (GTDB taxonomy): Bacteria > Planctomycetota > Planctomycetia > Pirellulales > Thermoguttaceae > JAJYGU01. Next base: position 5,898 of record JAJYGU010000391.1, on the reverse strand, counting down.
TCTCGGCCAAAGCCAAGCGGACGAATGAGCTTGCCGATGGCTCTGAGGTAAAACTGGATATCACCACCGGCCAACTGGAGTTCATGGGAGAGATCGTCGGCTCCACGATCATCTTCGGCGATGATAACGCCGAGCCCATTCTGGGGATCACAGCCCTGGAGTCGGTGGGAATCGAAGTGGACCCACGCACCCAGCAACTGAAGCGTCTGCCCGCCGCTCGACTCAAGTGACTAGTAACCGGGATCATTCACGGCACCAGAGGTGCGCCGCGCAGAGTGCGCTAGCCGTCCAGCGGCTCGGTGATGACCACCGCCTTGCGGCCGCGGACGGTGCCCGGCCGGGCGTGAAACTTCGGCACCCCCGCCACCGCCACCACTACCGGGCCGTGGATGTCATTGGCGGTGGTGATAATGTCGCCTACCCGAAGCCCCATCAGATCCTTGGCGCGGATGGTCGATTCCGCCAACCAAACGCCCACTTCAGTCTGCGATCCGCACACCTGGCGACCGATCCGTTGGGCGCTTTCGGGCAATGGTAGTTGACCCGCAGGCGGATCCACTCCCGCCGCGGAGAGCCGATCGCGGATCGGTTCCAGGGTTCTGGCCGGCAAACAGAACCGCATCATTCCTCGCCGTTGGCCCAGCGAGACCCCAAATCGCACCACCGTTGCTGCGTCGTCCGGAGAAGCCGCCCGCACTGCTCTGGGGCGGCTTTCAATGCGTAACAATCTGGGTCGCAGGTCGGCCACCTTGCTCCAGGCGTCCCGCAGCTTCTCGCAAAGAATTTCGCCGATCCGTCGGGCTAGGCGCAACTCAATCTCACTCGGCACTCGGCGGGTGGTGACGCTGGTTGCTTCGCCTCCGCCCAACATGCCGTCGATGATCGGGTAGAACACCGCCGGCTGAATGTCGACGATCCAAGGTTCCGCGAGCGGTTCAGCGCGCAGCAAACTGAGGCAGGTGGGGTTGTCGAGCCGCCCCAAGAACTCGCGGACGGAGAGCTGGTCCACACCGAGCAGCTTCAGCTCGATGGGGCTCCGCGCCAGTGTCGAGAGACTGGCGGCAAACTGACGTGCGAAACCGAGGTGCAGGTCGCTCAAGCTGCGCAACAGCCCCGCATCAACCGCCATGGGACTGCGGAAATCGTAGCGCTTTACCAGTGGCTCGGCAGGAATGGCCGGCGGAGAATCGGTCGAGTCTGCGCCAACCAGCGGTGCCACCGCCGGCAGAGCATCCACCTCCCTGTGGTTCAACGCGTGTCCTTCCATGGACCTCTGACCTCTATTCCCTCACCTGCCCGGTCCCGTAGACCACGTACTTGTAGCTGGTCAGCTCGTTCAGCCCGCAGGGGCCGCGGGCGTGGAACTTGTCGGTGCTGATGCCGATTTCGGCCCCCAGGCCGAACTCGCCGCCGTCGTTGAACCGCGTGCTGGCGTTGACCATCACCGCCGAGCTGTCGACCCGCGAGGTGAATTGGCGGGCGGCCTGCAAATCGCCGGTCACGATCGCCTCGGTGTGTTGCGAGCCGTAGTGGTTGATGTGCTCAATGGCCTCGTCGAGCGAATCGACCACTTTGCAGGAAATGATCGGGCCGAGGTACTCGGTAGCGTAATCCTCGTCGCTGGCCGGCTTGGCCTGCGGCAGGAGCTGGCGGGTTCGCTGGTCGCCGCGGATTTCGATGCCCCGCTCGCCCAAGGCCTTGCCGATCCGCGGCAAGAGTGCTTGGGCCACGTCGCGGTGGACGATCAACGATTCGGCGGCATTGCACACCCCCATCCGCTGGCACTTGGCGTTAATGACCAGCCGCTCGGCCATGTCGGCGTCGGCCGAGCGGTCGAGGTAGACGTGGCAGTTGCCGGCGTAGTGTTTGATGACGGGCATGCGGGCTTCCGCGCTCACCCGGCGGATCAGGCCCTCGCCGCCGCGGGGGATGCAGAGGTTGATGTACTCCGGCATGTGGAGTAAGTGGTCCACCGCGGCCCGATCGGTAGTGGTCACCAGTTGCACGGCGTCGGGCGGCAACCCGGTCTGGGCGGCCGCCTCGGCGAGAATCGCGGCGATGGCGGCGTTGGAGTGGACGGCCTCCTTGCCGCCGCGGAGGATCACCGCGTTGCCGGCCTTGACGCACAGCGCGGCGGCATCGGCCGTCACGTTGGGCCGCGACTCGTAGATGAAGAAGATCACCCCCAGCGGCACGCGGACCTTTTGCACCTCCAAGCCGTTGGGACGGATCGAGCTGGAGATGATTTCCCCCACCGGCTCGGGCAGGGCGGCCACTTCGTCAAGCGCCTTGGCCATGCCGGCGATCCGCGACGGATTCAGCCGCAAACGGTCGACGGCCGCATCGGAAAGACCGAAGCTGGGCGCAGCGGTCACGTCGAGATCGTTGGCCTCGACCAGGGCGGCCGATCGCTCCGTCAGCAGGCGGCCGGCGCGGCGCAGCCACTGCTGCTTTTGCTGCCCGGTGACGCCGGACAACTCAGCCGACGCCCGCTTCGCCCGCTTCGCCAAATCCAAGCAATATTCTGGTAAGTCATTCATCGAGGCTGGCTCATTTCTCGACGAAACCGGCACTCTCCGCCGATACTAGTGGATTGGGGAAGTATCCCCGAGAACGGCGGGAAAGTCAACGCCGATTCGCCTCCCAACAAGACAACAGCCTAGCCAGCACGCGGGCTGGGTAGGCTGTATGGTTTTCGCGGACACCCCATCCGCTACTTGCTGCACTGGAAGACGGCTATTTGGTCTTCTGGTAACCGGTGAAATGGTGCAACGGGGCCTTCTCCTTCTCCAGAGACTTCACGCCCGTTTCGTATTGGGCAAAGGTCAGCCCTTTGTACGTGGTGCCTCCCAGCTTCGCGAAGGTCTTTTGGGCATGATCTGCTGCCCGGTTGACCCAATAGGAGACATACTCGAATTCGGACACCTTGCCATTGTGGTTGATGTCCATCTGGTGGTAGATCTGCTTGGCAGTCATCGTCGGTTTCCATCCCGGATGATGGGCGGCGTGCTCCTTGACCCAATGGTCATGCGCCTTGGTATATTCGGCGAGGGTCATCTCCTTGACGCCCATCTTCTTGAAGGCCGCCTCCGACCAAGCTTTGGCCTTGTCCTTGTGAAAGTTGACGAACTCAGTCTCCGACAGGATACCGTTGTGGTTCACATCCATCTTGGCAAAGCGTTGCTTCAACGTCGGAGCCGTCTTCGACTTGGACACGGACACCTTGGCGGCCTCGCCAGCCAAAGCGCTGACCGCCGCCAACGAAACTGCTACCAGCGCGACCAACATTACACGCACTCGCATCTTCCGATCCTCCTTTAGGGGGTTAGTGGAAACTGCCGTTCACCTCCCTCGCAACTCCCCTAAAGAGAAGCCTCTTCTCCCCTGCAAACCCCGTCTACAGAATTATTGGTGGCTGGGGCCTGATGGTCCAGAGTCGCGGTGTTAAAAACGCCTGCCGCGGGGACTGCCCCGATTCTTGCGGCGACCATTCCAACACTGCCAACTCGCGGTTGGAGAGGTTCGCAACCGGGTCGTGCGGGCTCAGCCCGTTTGGACCAAAGTGGCCTAAGAGCCGGCTGGTCATCTGCGGACTTGGGCAGCAATCAGGATCCGGCGTTTACTAATCTTAGTCGGCATGGGAGCAGTCTGATTCTGGTTCGTGCTCTCGGCTCATCGTGCAAGTGACCAGAGTCCCGCCGCCTTCGGAGGGCCGACGTATCTGTTCGGAGGCGCAGGCCGTAACACGCTGAAGGGCGGTACGGGACGGAGCCTTTTGATCGGCGGCGCTGGCAGCGGCACGCTGAAGTCCGGTGACCAGACGTTCTCCATTTGAGTGAAAGCCGCCTGCAACAATTATGCCCGGCCACCACCTTTCAAGCAGCCACAGCCGAGATGTGTGGTGAAGGCAAGTTTTCTTGGCGTTTGCGTATGCTGAGCGAAGCCAAGAATCTCTTGGATTCCAGGCGGATTCTTGGCCGGCCAACGCGTCTGCATCGGTGCCCGTCAGAATGACCGCTTCGCCAGGATTTCCGCGCCCTTATCTTGCGACTCGGGCCCCTCATGGCTACGATAGGTACCTGTAGGGCCGGGAGCGCGTCCGGGCAAGCCTCAAATGGGAGATGTTTTATGTCACGCGAGGTGCCCGCACGCGCGGAGGCCATACGGCGACTTGATCCGCTGCATAACCCCGGCGTACTTGACACCGCCACGTGGGATCGTACCGCGGCCTGGCGCGCCGTCGGGCGGATCGGCGAGCGTTGGGCGGCGGCGGGAGACGGCGGAGTCGTTGGCGAAGGGGTTGCGACCTACGGCGGGTCTGCGGTTCGCCGCGGCGCGGCGCGGTTTCTGCTGGCTGGTCTTCCCGACGGCCAGCAAGTCTTCGTGGAACTGGGACGCGGCGGCGCACCGCTTGGCACGCCGTTGGGCGAGTTGACCCTGAAGAGCGGTCTGCGGGTGGCAGCCTATCCGACCGATGCGGCGGTCCTTGACCGCTACTGCCGAGTGGCGCGGCCGCCCAATCGGCCGCGTGCCCTGGGCGCCGAGCCACGGCTGGGCCTTGGTTCGCGGATGACCACGTCGGTATGGCCCGCGATGTTCGAGGCGATGCAACGCGGGAGTTTTGCCGCGAATACGATCCAGAATTCCGTCCGCGAGTTGAATCTCCTCGGTGACTTGCTGGCGGGGCGACCGGCGCCCACCAACTACGCCTGTGGATTCGGGACGATCGAGACGGGTTACACCGGCAGCTCGTGGGAGGGCCTCTGGGTTTCCGGCGTGCTGGCGGCCCTGCAACACTCCGCGCCGCTGCGCTACGGCGCGGATGCCGACCATCTGCAGATTAAGCGGGGCGCGAAGGGTCTGGACCGCGCCAAGAAGTTCGTGAAAGCGGCGCGCTATTACACGTTCTACACGCTCGACATGGCCGATATTCTCGACTACGAAGGACGCGCGGGTCGCGTAGCTGACGGTCGCGAGCAACGCGCGGTCATGGCCTGCCACCGCGAGCCGCTGCGCCTCGGAAAGACCCGGTACACGATTGATGAGCCGACCATCGGCCGGCTGATCGGCAAGTATTGGGATGCGCTCGATGCCCTGACGGAACTGAGCGATTACATCAGCCGGCTCAAGGATGGCGAAGCCTTCGACCTCGAGTTCACCATGGACGAACATCCGCCGGAAGTGGCGGCGTTCGATTGCCTGACCACGCCCGAGGAACTGTGCTTCGTGCTCCGCGAGATTCGCCGCCGCGGGCTTCCGGTGACCCACATCGCCCCCAACTTCGGCCAGGAGAAGGGATGGGATTATCGATGCCCCGACGGACTAGCCGGATTGGAGAAGCGGGTGAGCGCCCAGGCCGCGATCGCCGAGGCGTTCGAGGTAATGCTGGACGTCCACTCGGCCGACGATCTCTCGCGGCCGGTGCGGCGCGTCATCCGCCGCGCCACCGGCGGACGACTGCACTACAAGATCTCGCCGATGTTGCAGAGTCTCTTCGCCGCGACGCTGGCAGATCACGATCCCCGGTTGTTCGGCCAGTGGTGGGCGGACGCGCGGGCCTACGCCGCGCGTGAAGCCGAGGCAGGGTCGGCCTTTGCCGCGGAGTGTCTGCGGGCGGATGAGGCCGCCAATCGGCCGCCGTCGCCGCGCCACAAGGCGTTTCATCATTTCAGCTTTGCCTTCGTCGGTCGGCGCGACAAGGCTGGTAGGTTCCTGCATCGGGAGAGGTTTTACGCGTTGCCCGCGGCGTTCCTCCGCGACTACACACGGCGGGTCGCCGGCTATCTCGGCAAATTGGCGGAGGATTTGTTCTAGGTTTTGTCGGAAAACGGCTAATGACACGTTAAGCGAAGGTATCGGTGGATGAAAGCCATTTTGAGCATGCCGGCGAAGTTCTTG
>JAJYGU010000101.1 GCA_021784975.1 Planctomycetota bacterium | reverse complement strand
CTTCATCGAGGCTTTCAAAGCCATTCCGGTAAAAGGCAGTCTGCCGGAACTTCAGCGGGAGCATTACCGGATCTGGTTGCAGTTGCAGTTTCCGGACCTGCAAGCGATAGGCGATATCCGGCGGCGTGTTGACACGCCGGCCAACCAGCCCGCGGCCCAGGCCGCCAACAAGCCCGCACTGCCGGCGGCCGGCAATCCGCCCCTGCTACCGGCGTTTAGCGGGCGGCGAAATCCCATCGCCACGCCCGGCAGTCCCTTGCTCGAAAAGCCCGAGGAAAAATGGATCGGTACGGTCGATTGGAGCAACGGCGAATATGAAGCCATCAAGGCCGCCTGCACCTGGCCAGATACGCCCTCGACGTTACGGGTGGCGTTGACTCAGGAAGACCTTTGGGTCTACGAAGCCTTGCTGCGGGCCATCCGGCAAACGAACCAAGAGGCCGCAAAACTGGCCAATCAGCGGTCCGCCGGCCCAGCCGTAAAACGCATCGTACACCTGGAGATTGGCGGGGCGGCCGCGAATGCCTGGAAGAAATCAGAGGACCTTGTCTATACAGGAACCGCCCGGGCGGCAACGGCAGCGACAGCGCCGGACGAAAGCGAGCAACCAGGCGGGAGGGGCATGGGGGGATGGGGAAACCTGGCAGGTCTGGTGCCCAAAAATGGACCCCCAGCGACCAGCGCGACGACGACCGCCCCGGCATCCGGCGGCGCCGCGGGGGGCGGCGTCGAAATGGATACGCTGCCGACTGATTACCTGCTTTTGCAATCCCGGTATGTGGATGACAGCGGGAACTTGCTGCCGGCAGGCAAAGATCCTCCCTATATCGTCCAGCATCCTTTCAAAGAGTTCAAGATGATGCCGATCCGGATGGACCTGGTTATGGATCAGCGCAGGCTGCCGATCCTGTTGGCCGCATGTGCCAACTCCAGCATGCCGATCGAGGTTCGGCGGGTCCGTATCCACAAAGACGAAGCTGCGCCGGTCAATCTTGCCTCCCTGCAAGCACAGGCGCCCAGCCCGACCGGCCCGGGTGCCGATGCGCAACACGCCACGACCCGCCACGGGAGTTGGGGGGCTTTGGGGGAGCTGGGCGTGGGGCTCGGCGTTGGCCGTCGGGCCACGGAGCAGGTCGAATCGCAGGAGACCACTTCCAACGACTTGCCCGTTGAGATCCAAGGTATTATCTACATCTACAACCCGCCTGACGAGAAGCAGCTCGGCACAGGCGCAGGAGCGGACAAGGGAAAAGAGCCAGCGGCCCAGGCCGACAAGGCCCCCGAGGCGAGCCCAGCCGGTGGGTCGGCGCAGGCGGAGCCCAAGGCGGAGCCGGCTGCCACCCCGGCGACGCCGGCCGCCGCACCGCCTAGGGCGCCGGCCCGTACCGCCGCCCCGGCACCGGGTGCCGCCGGGACTAAGGCATCCCCCCGGGCCGCTCCAGCCACTGGCAAGACCGGAGGCAAGCCGTGAAGCTCCAACTGAACCTGAAGCTGGATAAGGCCACCTTTCAAAACTTCTTCGTCAACCATGGAGAGAAGATAGCCTTCGTGCTGATTTTGGTGATTGTCGCGCTGATCGGCTTTCTCGGGCCCGGGTTGGGCGACCCGCTGAACCTGGCGCCTGCCTGGTTCCTGACCAGGGCCGACAATATGCGAGCCCAAATCAGCGCGGCGGTGCCGAAGCCGGCGGCCCAGGGCGTCGACCTGAGCGGACTGGCCAAGAGCCACACCGTTGACGGCGAAAAGTACGCACTGAATGCCCCCTTTGACCCGGCGGTGTTCCAGAGCAAGTCGCGACGCGGTAAGCCGCAGACGTACCCGCTGGAACAGCTTCGTGGGCAGGGGGAAATTGCCGCCTTCATGATGTTGTCGACTCCAGCTAAGAGCGGCCCCACCGGCCGGGACAGGAGCCCCTCCGCTCGTTCCGCCGAGAGAGTGCGGGAAACGAACATGGCTCGGGGCGTTTTCCGCAGCCGAGGTCTGGCGGGCGGTAGCACCGGAACGGCAGGCACCCGGCGCGAAGCTCGTGCCTGGGTATCGCTGGTCGGACTGGTGCCGTTTGAGAAGCAGAGGACCGCTTATCGCGAGGCCTTCCGGAACGCCGTCGGCTATGATGCGCAACTAGACTCGGTCGGGTATCGAGGTTACCGGGTGGAACGTCTCGAGATTTCCAGCCCGGCCGATTCGGTCAGTCCCGACTGGACCAAGGCCAAGAAGATCGACTCCTTGCGGTCCCACCCCGCCGAGGAGGCTGAAAGACGATGGCCGCCGCAGGCGCAAACGCAGGGTGAGGTGGTGGACCCAAAGTACACCGATCGCGTGATACCGCTTGTATTCCCGCTGGGCCCGCTGGTGGGGCGTAGCTGGGGGGCGAATGTGGCTCACGAGCCGGAGATTCCGCTTCGCCTCGGCGCAACCCCCGTGTCAAGCGGCGGCCTGCCCGTTGGAGGATTATCATGGGGGGGAGGCCGCCGAGGCGCCGCTGCCGGTGCGCCCGGAGGGTCGTCCGCCACCCTGATGGGCCAACCGGTGAAACCCCCCGATTACCGGCTGTTCCGCTTTCTCGACTTCGACGTGGAACTCGGAAAACACTACATGTACCGAGTGTGCCTGGTGTTGGCGAACCCGAACTACAAGCGGAAAACGTCCTCTCTGATCGATCCGCAAACGGCCGAAAACGCCTTCTTGGATACGGACTGGTCAAAACCCAGTCCGGTGGTCTCGGTCCCCGGGACCAGCGGCGTGCTGTTGCTGTCGGTGACTCCGCCGACCGGCAGGAGCAGTGAGCCTTTGGCTTCCGTGCTGTTGACCAAGTGGCAAATGGACCAAGGAACCGAGCTACACCAGAAGACGTCGTTTTCGCCCGGACAGATTGCCAACTTCAACCCGCAAGCCCCCAAGAATGCCACCACCCTCCCCGAATTCGCCACCAATAGCCTGGTGGTCGATCTGCGCGGCGACGAGCGGCCGACCAAGAAGGACCACGAAACGCCCGATCTGGCCGAGTTGCTGTTGCTGACCGCCGGCGGAGACCTGGTGGTCCGCAATGAAATCGACGACGCCTCGGCGAGCGAAGAGCTGACCGCCCCCCCAGGGACAACGCCGGCTGGTCCGGGCACCGACCGCGAGGGTCCGCAGCACCGCGGCGGGATGGGCGATGCGTTGATGCGGGCCATGGGTAACGGGGGCGGCGCCGGCCCGAGCGGCCGATAAGACCAGCGGAAGGATGGAAGACCGTCGCGCTCGTGAGGCTCCGCTCGGTGTTTCCGCGCGCCCCACACTTCGCGTGACGCCCCGCCGTACTTGTCGCGCTCCTTTGTGAGGCGATCCTTACGCCGAGCGTGGGCAGCCCGGTCGGTCTTTCCCGCGCGGAGCGCGAGGAGAACCTCCGATTCTGTTGATTGTGAAACGGCGACCGCTTGTGCTTGCAAGGAAAGGCGGTCGCACCCTGATTTCAGAGGCGGCGGCCATCTGGACGATGACAGCCCCAGGTGAAG
>JAJYGU010000221.1 GCA_021784975.1 Planctomycetota bacterium | reverse complement strand
TCGATATCGAGGTAGTGTGCGAAGGCCCCATGGCCCATCCGCCGCAGTCCTGTTTTCTCGACGGCCTGCAAATCGCCACCGGCGCCACCCTGGGGAAACGCTCGCTCCATTGGACAGCAGCCCGCGAGGTGGTGGTGCGATTCAAGAATACGACGACTGGGAAGACGGCGGAGCTCTCATTGACGCCGAGATTGCTCGATCTTCTGCCCGGACTTGCTGGAAAGTCGAAACCCGAAGAAGTCCACGCCAGGGGCGAACCGGCGGCTGAGGATCAGCTAGAGTCCGTAGCTCGACAAGTTGCCACTATGCCGGAAAAGGAGCTGGTGACGATCAACCGGCCACAGCCGGGCTTGGCAGTGCCGCCGGATCGGCAGTTGATAGTTCGCGACGACCTCCGCCGCGTATTGGAGGCGATCGACGCGTTGCCCCAACGGCAGCGCCGCGCCACAAAAGCAATACGTCGTCCTGGCCACCGCGCCGGTGGGCAACACCACCTCGGCCTTTGTGGTCCAAGTCACCAGTTCGAACAAGCCCGCGGAGGCGAAATAGGATCAGGTGCCCCGTACCTGTCCTCTCCGCCCCTCTCTTCCATCTGGACCATCGAATGATTGGCGTGGCTCCGCCACTTACCGCGATCGGGTCTCGCCGGTTTGCGCCTCGTAAATCTTAATCTCCCGGCGGTACTGCTGCGTCATTTCACGGTATGAGCGGCATACCTGCTCACGATGCCCGGCCGAGAGGTCCTCGCGCCGTTCGATGTCCGCGAGCCGGCTCTCCAAGTTCGCCAATTTGGCCTTGGTTTGTTCGTAACCCCGCTGGCTCAAACGTGCTACCATAGGATCACCTCTACAACGCCCTTCTCGCGGCCTTCTCGATCCGTCCCGAAATCGTCCCGGGCCCATCGCTCCAAATCCGCCTCATCCGCCGCGAAGAGGACTTGCAGAAAAGGCCATACCGAGGCTTCCCTCTCAAACTCGGTTTCTTGCTGCCAGTGTTCAGCGGGCGGGAGCAAGACAACATCGACATCATTCGGATCCCGTTTATTGGTCACAAAACTCCCGTTGATAATGAGCCGGCGAACGCGATTGCGCCTAGCCAATGCAATCAATTGCACGAGTTTGCGAGCTTCGACCTCCCGCTCGGGCGAACCATGGGCAAATCGGCTCACAATCTCTTCGATGGAGGCGGGATGGATACCGCCTGGCAGGTTCCCTGACTCATCGAACGGCGGCAACATTTCATCTACTATAGCCCGAGGAACTAACACCGCGTAGGTGGTCAGCCGCACCACTCCGCGGCGCGTTGGGAAGCTTGCGACTCGGTAGGGGAAGAAAGCGGCTGGATCACCGCCCTTGGCTTATCGCTATTTCACCTGTAGGTCATAGGGCATCCAGAGCAAGACCGGCTCGGAGAACAGCTTCCGCAGCGTTCGGGCCTGCCACAGGAGCCTAAAACCCTCGGGCAGCAGCGAGTCGATGTCGCTGCTGGCCGACGGGTCGCCAAAGAGCTGCTCGAACATGGTCTTGGGCTCGGGCAGCAGCCACAGGTCCACGTCGGCATCGACCTTCAGGCCGGCGGCCAGCTTGGCGGCGGTGACGGCGTCGTTGAGCGTGCCCAATTCGTCGATCAGGCCCAGCCGCTTGGCCATCCGGCCGGTGTAGACGCGTCCCTGGGCCAACGCTTGCAGCTTGTCGTAGGACATCTTGCGCCCGCGGGCCGCCTGCTGGACAAAGCGGTGGTAGATGTCTTCCAGCATGGCCGTCCAGGTCTTGCGCTGCTCGGGGGTGAAAGGTTGCGTCGCCGACATCGAACCGCTGTTGGCGCCGCGGCTAATCACCTCGGTGTCCAGCCCCACCTTGCCGTACAGACCGCGGAGGACCAGCTTTCCGCCGATCACGCCAATCGAGCCGGTCAGCGTGCCCGGCGCGGCGATGATCTTCTTCGCTCCCATGGCGATGTAGTAGCCGCCGCTGCCGGCCACGTTGCTCATGCTGGCGATGACCGGCTTCTTCATGCACACCGTCTCCCGCCAGATCAGGTCGCTGGCAGTGGCCGATCCGCCAGGGCTATCCACGCGGAGCACGACCGCCGCCACTTTGGGATTCTCGGCGGCTTTGCGAAGCGCGGCCACGATGGTGGTGGAACCCATCGAGGCGTCGCCGAACGGGCCGCTGGTGCTCTTGCCCTCGGTGATCGGCCCAACCGCGTAGACCACGGCGATCTTGGGCTTGGTGCCGGTTTCGGCGGCCGACTTGCCGCCCATGAGCATTTCCATGAACTTCATCATCCCGGAGATGCCGGAGAAATCGGTGTCGATGCGTTGTTTCTTGTAATTGCGGACGAGGTCCAGCGTCGCCACCCCGAGTTTCTTCTTGAGCTGTTCTTGGAACTGGTCGGCGTAGGCCACCTCGTCGATCAGCCCCGCCTTTCGGGCATTCTCAGCGGTGAACAGGCCGTGGTCCATCAACGACTTGACCTGGAAATCGAGCAGTTTGCGGTCGGCGGCGATGGTGGCTACCAGGTAATCGTAGGTGTCGTCAACAATCGCCTCGATGCTTTCCCGCAGCGGCTTGCTCATCTGGCGGCGGGTGTACGGCTCGGCGGCCCCTTTGAACTTGCCCATCTGCAAGGCGTCGAACTCCAGCCCCAGCTTGTCCAACAGGCCCTTGTAGAAAGTGACCTCGGCCCGCACGCCCGGCAGGATCAGCATACCGGAGGGAGACATCACAATCTGGTCGCAGGCGGCGGCCAGCAGGTACTGCGAGGTGTCCGCGGTGGTCAGCTCGGCATAAACCGGCTTGTGGGCCTTGCGGAGCCGGGCAATGGCCGCGCGAAGCTCATAGATCTTGCCGCGGCCCAAGCTTAGGTCCTCGATCTTCAGCCAGACGGCGGCCACGTCCTTATCGGTGGCGGCGGAGTCGAGGCGACCGACCATTGTCCCCAGCGACGGCTGCAACTCGCTGAACAGGCCCGCCGGCGAAGGCCCTTCGCGGTAGTCGCCCTTGAGGGTAATGTAGACCACGGTGGCCTTCTTCGGCGCTGCCGCAGCCTTCGGCTTGGCGGTCTTGTGCCCGACCTTTGACGGGGACTTCTCTGGTTTGGCCTTCCCGCCAGCCGCCGCTTTGGCTTTTGTCTTGTTCTTCGCCGCCGCCTCTTGCTCGGCCTTGGCCTTTTCTTCCCTGGCCTTCCGGCGGGCCTTGGCCCGGCGGCTGGCAGCCGCAGAGTGGTCGGCCTTGTCCGGCGATCGGGGCTTGTCGGCTTTGGAGGCAGCCGGCTGCTTGGCAGCCGGCTTGTCGGCCGCCACGTCGAGGGCGGCCTGGGCTGCCCAGGCAAAGAAGCAGGCAAGACTGATGACACAGCTTACGAAAACGGCTCGTCGCATCACGGAGTTCCTTTGTAATGACGGTGGCTAACAAATCGTCCGCCTTCCATCATATACGGCGCTCTGGGCAATCGGTATGGTCGCCGGGTTATTTTTCTGAGAGAGGCTCGTGGCTCCAAA
>JAJYGU010000167.1:1030-3523 GCA_021784975.1 Planctomycetota bacterium | reverse complement strand
CGATGTGGTACAACCAGCCGTCGTCGTACTCGGCCGCCACAATCACGCCCTGGGCCACGCCCATGCCATCGGCGATGTTGACTTCGACCGGGGTGCCATTTGGCAAGGGTGCTGTTCTGGTATTGCGTGTTCGCATGGTCTGGCTCCTTCGGGGCTAGCGCTCGTTGACCGGGATGGTCATGATCTTGCCGTGGTGGTCGACGAGGTACGCGAACTCGACGCCAGCGGCGGCGATGCGTTCGGCCTCGGCCGTCTTTACGGTCAGGTACTTGTTGCCGACCAGGATGGCATGGTCGTCGCCCGAGACGTCCAGGTGCTGGACGGCCTCGTGGGCGCTGGGGTGTTCGGTGGCCTGGATGGTGATGGTCATCTTCATTCTCCCTTGGGTTTGGTGGTTCGCACGTGCGTTTGCACATTCACACAGGAGCCAGCTTTTCGGAGAAACATCAAGCGGATTTCGCGATTATTTCGCCCACGGCTTGTAATTCCTTTGTAATAGACGGGCGTGGAAAGGCTCGCTGATGAGTGAACATAACGCCGAAGGACGGCAACCCGGCTCGCTGAATCCCCAAGCCTTGCGGCTGGCTGACGTGGCCCGCATCCTTTCCGCCTTGGGTCCCAACCCGGTCACTGTCTAAATGATCGAGGCGGATGTGGCCACGGTGAGCCATACCGAAAGCAGGTTCGTTCATGATCTTGGTCGTGGTGCCGTCCCCCAAGTGACAGAGCGATCTTACAAGCTCCAACTGTGGCGATACTCGCGGCGGACGAACTGATTGAGCTCCGGCACGTTGGTGGATTGCATATTGGGGCCATCCCATCGGACCTTTCTGCCAACACCGGCGCGAATGACGAGATCGCCGAGCAGGACCATTTTCGTCAACGGTCCGACGTGATCGAAGTTGGAGAAAGCCGGCCGTCTTTGCAGGCGGTGACACATTCGACGAAGTGGTTGCTGACGCAGCGTGGACTGCTCGGGGCGGGAACCTTGAACTCCTTCTTGCGACCGACACTGTGAAGACGACGCGCGTGCTGGAAACCAGCCCGCCGTTATGCTAGGATCGAAACATCGGCCCTCTAAACCACTCTTGGAGAACCAGCCATGAATCGTTCCTATCCTTCGGTTCCGATGGCCATGCTGGCGGCCCTGCTGCTCTGGGCCGGCGGGCTTCCAACCGCCCCGGCCCAGGCTGCCGAAAGCAAGGCCGAGCGCGACACCCGCATGAAGTGGTGGCGCCAGGCCCGTTTCGGTATGTTCATTCACTGGGGCATCTACAGCGTGCCGGCGGGGATCTATCACGGCAAACGCATCGGTAGCGTCGGCGAATGGATCATGAACTGCGGTGAGATCCCCGTCGCCGAATACGCCGCCTACGCCAAACGGTTCAATCCGGTGAAGTTCAATGCCGATCAGTGGGTGTCGATTGCCAAGAACGCCGGCATGAAGTACATCGTGATCACGTCGAAGCACCATGACGGCTTCGCCATGTTCCACTCGAAGGTCAGCCCTTACAACATTTACGACGCTACGCCTTTCCATCGGGATCCGCTCAAGGAACTGGAGGCCGCCTGCAAGAAGCAGGGCATCAAGCTGGGCTTCTACTACTCGCAGGCCCAGGACTGGCACCACCCCGGCGGCTTTGCCTATCCGACCAATGGCCGCAAGCAGGGACACTGGGACAAGGCCCAGGCCGGGGATTTCCACCAGTACATCCGCCAGATCGCCATCCCGCAAGTCCGCGATCTCCTCACCAACTACCATCCGGCCGTGCTCTGGTGGGACACGCCGGCCGGCATGACTCGTCAGGAAGTGCACGAGTTGGCCGGACTGCTGAAGCTGCGGCCGGGGATCATTTCCAACAACCGCCTGGGCAACGGAGTCGAGGGCGACACGGAAACGCCGGAGCAGTTCATTCCTGCCACCGGCTACCCGGGTCGCGATTGGGAAACCTGCATGACGATGAACGACACCTGGGGTTACAAGTCGTATGACCACCACTGGAAGTCGGCCAAGACCTTGATCCGCAACCTGATCGACATTGCCAGCAAGGGCGGCAACTACCTCCTAAATGTCGGGCCGACCAGCGAAGGGCTGATCCCGCAGGCCAGCGTCGAGCGTCTGCAGGCCATCGGCGCGTGGCTGAAGGTCTATGGCGATTCAATCTACGGCACGTCGGCCGGCCCCTTCAAACACGGCCTGCCGTGGGGCCGGGCCACGCAGAAGCCGGGCAAGCTGTATCTGCACGTCTTCGATTGGCCCGCGGACGGCAAGCTCCTCGTGCCGCTGGCCAACCAGTCGGCGAAGGCCGAGTTGCTGCCTGCCGGCGCGGCACTGCCGGCCGCCGCGAGCGCAGAGGGGCTCACGATCACTGTACCGGCCAAAGCGCCGAACAAGATCGCCAGCGTGATCGTGCTGAAGCTCGACGAGCCTGCTCAGCCGTTGGTGCGTCGTCTGCGGCCTGCGGCTGATGGCTCGCTGGTGCTTTCCGCTTC
>JAJYGU010000167.1:0-1020 GCA_021784975.1 Planctomycetota bacterium | reverse complement strand
GAGGCCGAAATCGACGGCTCGGCAAAGCTCGAAAGCTTTGGCGGAATCCCGAGCATCGGTTTCTGGACCGACCCGTCCACGAAGGTCGTCTGGAACGTCGATGCGCCGGCGGGTGAGTTCAACGTCGAGCTAACCTATGCCTGCCAACCCGACGTGGTGGGCAGCGAGTTCGAGGTCGTGGCCGGCACCGAGAAGGTCACCGGCCATGTCGTGTCGACCGGCAGTTGGAGATCTTTCAAGACCGTCTCACTCGGCAAGCTGAAGATCGCGAAGGCTGGCCCCGCGGTGGTTACTGTGAAGCCGATCAAGATGCCACACGGCGCAGTCATGAACCTACGTTCGATCAAGCTCGCGAGGGTCGGAAGGTAAACTCGCGACGACGCACTCATCCCACAGGCAAGTCATTAGAAGGAATCGGCACATCATGGGGCAATTTTCACTGCGGGCTTGGGTTGTCGGGTCTTGTGTGGCGGCGCTGGCGTGTGTCGTCGAAACCACATCTGTGACGGCGCTCCCCGCTGCCCAACGGCAGGTTGAGGCGAACCGAGTCGCTGAGTGGTCGTTCACTTCGCAAAAGACCTATCGCAACCCGTTCAACGAGGTGGACTTGGTCGCCGTTTTCCGCGATCCGCATGGCTCGCAACTTCGCGTGCCCGCGTTCTGGGCCGGGGGCGATACCTGGAAAGTCCGCTACAGCTCGTCGATCATCGGTACCCACGTCTTCACCACTGAGTGTAGCGATCGGTCCAATTCGAAGCTGCACGGTGTGACCGGCGCGGTGCAGATCACTGCCTACACCGGGGCCAATCATCTCTATCAGCATGGCCCGATCCGGGTAGCCACCGACCATCGCCATTTCGAGCACGTCGACGGCACGCCCTTTTTCTGGCTGGGCGATACGTGGTGGATGGGGCTCTGCAAACGCCTCGGCTGGCCCGACGAGTTCCAGCGGCTGGCCGCCGACCGCAAGCAAAAAGGCTTCAACGTGGTGCAGATTGTGGCCGGGCTGTATCCCGACAT
>JAJYGU010000088.1 GCA_021784975.1 Planctomycetota bacterium | reverse complement strand
AACTCCGACGGGCCGGCCCGGTCCAGATTATTTGTGGAACCGCAGAGGTCGCCGAGTACGCAGAGGAAAGCGTGGAGATTTCCCAATGCGCACCGTAACGCCCTGTGCCGGCGGGGATGGTCGATTCCTTGTCACAAGTGCCCGCTCCCAATGCACTTCTCTGCGTCCTCCGCGTCCTCTGCGGTGAATGATCCGGCCTAGGAGCTTTCCCCGGCGACGTACTCCGTACTGTAGTTTGGCGCTTCCTGCGTAATGGTGATGTCATGGGGATGGCTCTCTCGTACACTGGCCGGTGTGACTTGAATGAATCGCGAATCCTTTCGCAACTGCTCGATCGTCTTGGCCCCGCAATAGCCCATGCCGGCCCGAAGGCCGCCCACGAGCTGATACACAAACGGCCCCAAGTTCCCCTTGAAGGGAACCCGTCCTTCCACTCCTTCCGGCACGAGTTTATCGGGCCCGCGCTGGCTGCCCTGGCGATAGCGCTCGCTCGAGCCTTGCACCATGGCCCCCAACGAGCCCATGCCGCGGTAGACCTTGAAGGTTCGTCCTTGATAAAGGATTTGAGCCCCCGGGCTTTCCGCCAAACCTGCGAACAGTCCTCCGATCATGGCCGCGTGCGCCCCGGCCGCCAAGGCCTTGGTCAGGTCGCCGGAATAGCGGATTCCGCCGTCGGCGATCAAAGGCACCTTGGCCGGCTCGGCCGCCTGGGCGGCACGGTGAATCGCGGTAATTTGTGGCACGCCGACGCCGGAAATGACGCGGGTGGTGCAAATCGAGCCCGGTCCAATGCCGACCTTGACGGCATCGGCCCCGGCGGCGATTAAGTCTTTGCACCCTTCCGTAGTCGCTACGTTACCGGCGACGACGTCGATGTCCCATTGCTTCTTAATGCTCCTAACGGTCTGTACTACATTGGCCGAGTGCCCGTGCGCGCTGTCGACCACCAGCACGTCCACGCCCTTGTGGATCAGGGCCTCGACTCGCTCGTAATCATGGACTCCGACGGCGGCCCCAACTCTCAGCCTGCCCTGCCCATCTTTGCAGGCTTGCGGAAACCGCCGCATCATATCAATGTCTTTGATCGTGATGAGCCCGGTCAGCCTCAAATCTTCGTCAACCAGCAGAAGCTTCTCCACCTTTTTTGCCATTAAAATCTTCTCAGCCTCTTCAAGCGTTACAGTCCCGGTGGCGGTGACCAGGTTTTCCTTGGTCATCACCTCGGCGATCGGCAGCCCCCAATCTTCGAGGAAACGGAGGTCGCGGCGGGTGATGATGCCCACCAGCCGCCCCTCGGCGGTGGTGATCGGCAGGCCCGAGACATGGTACTGGTCCATGATCTCTCGGGCATGGCTGAGGCTGTCGGTGGGTCGCAGGGTAGCCGGGTTGGAGATGATGCCGTTGGCGCTTCGCTTGACCTTTTGGACCTCTTCGGCCTGACGTTCGATCGACAGGTTCTTGTGAATGATGCCCAGCCCCCCCTCTTGGGCCAAGGCGATGGCCATGTCGCTCTCAGTCACCGTATCCATCGGAGAGCTGAGCAAGGGAATTCTCAGACGGATTCGAGCCGTCAGTTGTGTCGAGACATCCACCTCGCTTGGCACGACCTCGCTGTAGCGGGGTTCCAGCAGGACATCGTCGAAGGTCAGTCCGTGGTACTGGCAGATTGGGTCACTCATGGCGCCGCATCCTCCGTGGGCCGGAAAAGGGTAAGCCCCACATTATGGCCCCTTGCCCGCGAAAAGCAACCGGCGGGTCGCTTCAACGTACTCCTCGCGCTCCGCGTGAGGGATTCGTCACGCGGAGAGCGTGACGAGTACTGCCTCTTGACAATTTCGCCGGAACGTTTACGATAAAACCAAATCTAAGAAACCAAATGCAATCGATCGAGCTCGAAAACGTCGGTCGAACGTAGACCAAGGGAACGGGATGCTTGGGTACAAAGAACGCTGATCCTCGCTGATTGACACTCATCGAAGACGATCAGTGAAGATTAGTGCGAATTAGTGTTCCGCTATCCACCCGAAATCCGCGAGAAGAGAGACGCGTGTCATGGCCCGGCCGCCTGCTAAAGAACTGACCGATCGCGAGTTGGAGATCATGCACGTCTTTTGGCGCCGTGGTCCCTCGACCGCCGCCGAGATCCGCGACCAACTGGCCGCCGCCGGCCGCGACCTGGCCTACACCACCGTGGCCACGCTGATCCGCATCCTCAGCGAAAAGGGATTCTTGCTGCAAACCAATACTGAGCGGCCGTTTGTCTACCGCCCGGCGCGCGACTTCCAAGACGTCTCGCGGAGCATGGTCGGCGACCTCATCGAACGGGTCTTCCACGGCTCCCGCGAGCAACTGCTGGTGCGGCTGTTGGAACAGCGCAAACTCACCGCCAAGGAACGGGCGATCCTGGAGGCCATACTCCGCAAGGAGAAACCATGAATACCATCGGTATCGCCCTGGTCTGGTGCCTCGTGCAAGTCACCGCGGTCAGTCTGCTTGCCGGCGGGCTATATCTGCTCATTCGCCGAGTCCGACCTGCCGCCGCGGCGCCGATTGTCTTCACCGCGTTGGTTGTCGTTGCCGCCTTGTCGCTCTTGGCCTTCAGCCCCTGGCCGCGGTGGAAATCGGCCTTCTCCCCTCTCCCTCCGGGAGAAGGGCAGGGGTTGAGGGCTGAATTACAAGAACGGACAGGCGATGGTGGGAGGCACAAAGCGGAGAGCACAGAGCCGATAGCCGGCGGCAAACTGCCGCCGGAGCAGGCCGAACCGCAGATGGCGGAGACCATTCCCCTTGACCAAGATGACGCTCGCCCTTCGCTGGCTACCGTCTTTCGACAAACGGTCGCCGAAGAGCTTTCCCCACAGGTCGAAACCGCCAGTTGGCGCTGGCCGGCCATGGTGGCGATGGCGATGTTGGCCGCGACCGCTTGTGGACTGGGTTGGCTCCTGTTGGGCATGGCGGCCATCCGCCGACAGCGTCGAAAAAGCCGGCCAGTCAGCGACCAAGAAGTGCTCGAACTGGTCGACGTGCTCCGGGCGGAGCTTACCTGCTTGCGTCCGGTGGAAGTGCGCGAAGCCGGTGATTTGACTACGGCGGCCACCATCGGCTGGCGTCGGCCGGTGGTGCTGCTGCCGGCCGACTGGCGCTCATGGACGTCCGAGCAGCGCCGGGCAGTCTTGGCTCACGAGATTGCCCACGCCCGCAGCCATGACTTTCTTGCCTTGCTCCTCGGACAGCTT
The DNA here is from genome assembly GCA_021784975.1 of Planctomycetota bacterium. Taxonomy (GTDB): domain Bacteria; phylum Planctomycetota; class Planctomycetia; order Pirellulales; family Thermoguttaceae; genus JAJYGU01. The sequence continues at coordinate 13,530 of JAJYGU010000088.1, read as the reverse complement.
GGCTTAGTGCTGCACTTCTACCACCCGCTCTTGCACTGGCTGACGAACCGCCTGCGGCTGGAGCAGGAACTGGCGGCCGACGCCGCGGCGGCCAACATCTCCGGCGGCCAGCGGCAGTATCTCAGCACTATCGCCGAGCTCGCCTTGCGTGCCCAAGACCGGCCCATGTCGTGGCCTGCGCGGACCTTTCTTCCGACCCAAACCACTTTTTTGAGGAGAATTGCCATGCTCCGAGACGCGAAGTTGCGTTCTAATCCCCTTTCGCCAGCGGCCCGTTGGACCACCGTCGCCGTCGTTCTGCTTTGTGGCCTGCTGGCCGCCGGCCTCCGCGGACCGGGCAGAATCACAACCGCCGATGCCGCTGACACCGATAAGCAAGCTGCCCCGGACACGATCGTGGAAGGCGTGGGGTGGCGCGATCTTCGCGTCGGCATGAGCCGCGAAGACGTGATCAAGGCGTTGGGCCAGCCCGATGCCAATTCGCGCCCCGACCTGCTCGAGTGGCGAACGAAGCACATCGCTTGTGGCTTCTTCGGAAAGGCTGAGGCAGATGGGGCTACCGAAATCCGCTTCGTCTCTGGTTTCCAAGGCGCGTGCGCGAACGGCATCAAGGTCGGCTCCTCGGGCAGCGACCTCTTGAAGGCCTATGGCGAACCTACGCATACACGAGAACAGAACGGCGCGAAATTCTACGAATATTCGGAACGGGGGATCATGTTCTGGACCGTCCAAGGCAGAATCACGATGCTCACCGTCATGAAGCCCTACAACCCGAGGGGCATCCAACCGAACTTCACCCCGGTCGCGACCACGCCCGCGGCAAGCGGCCCGATCGTTGAGGGTGCGGGCTGCGGCAGCTCCGAGTGGGCATGAGCCGTGAAGCGTTGCTGAAGGCACTGGGCCAGCCTGATGGCGACTCCACCCCCGACTGGTTCAAATGGAAGCAGAAACGCATCGAGTGTACATTTTATCCTGGTGCCACGGGCATCTGTGAAATCCGCTTCAATGCGGGCTTCCCGGGGGCTTTGGCCAATGGCCTGAAGCTCGGCGGCCCCGCCGACCAGGTGCAGAAACTCTACGGCAAACCATCGTTTACGATGCGTCGAAGCAACGGGGCCAAGGAGTTCGAATACTCTGACAAGGGCATCCTGTTCTGGACATACCGGGGCAAAATCACGCAGATAGTGGTCTTCAAGTCCTACGTTCCCACAAAGGAGGCCAAGCGAGCTTCGGGCAACGCCTTCATCGAAACGCAAACACGCGAGGCCAAGGCGGGCAACTACTGGGCGAAGTATCGACTCTGGGCCGCCTACCAGGAGGGCGCGATTGGCGTGCCGAAGGACCCCGAACAGGCCAAGCAGTGGTTGGGGCAGTTGGTCGAGGGCGCCTATCTGGCAACCTTCCGGCCAACCAACGGGTTCAATCCCCACACGCCGGGGGAGTTTCTGGCAGAGTTTGGAAAACACTCCAATCTCATGTCGGAACCTAAAAGCGTCGGCGGAGCGAGCTTCTTCCGCACGCGGGCTGAAAACGGCGTGTTGATCGGCTCGTTCATTACCGCCTATCCGGAGAAGATGCGAAAAGCGATTGGCGACAACCCGTCGCTGAAACTCATATCGATTGAGAAGTTGACGCCGGAGATGTTCGTTCGCTACGTAGCATCGCCGCAGGAGTCGCTGGACGCGGAAGAAAAGGGCGAACTGGACACGGCGCGCGCAAGAGAGCCGGCCGCAGGCGGGAAGACCACGGAGCTGAAGTACGACGACGGCAAGCCCGATGGCAAGCGAAGTTACGGCGATTCCGGGGAAATGATCCGTTTTACGCTGCTCGGCGATGCCGGCAAGCTCGCCGGGATCAGAATTCACGGATCGCGGTACGGGCTGCCGCAACCGCCCCGAGAGGACTTTTTGATCTACGTTCTCAGCAGCGACATGTCGCAGATCCTCTTCACCGAGAAGGCCCCTTACAAACTGTTTCAACGCGGCAGGGAGAAGTGGGTGAACGTGAATTTCAAGTCGGTCCACGAGGTGCCGAAAACCTTCTGGATCGTGCTCGATTTCAAAGCCCATCAGACCAAGGGCGTGTGCGTAAGCTACGACACCAGCACGGGCGGAAACCATTCGAAAATCGGCCTGCCGGGCGAAAACAAGCCCAGAGATGTCGATTTCGGCGGCGACTGGATGATCCGGGCCGTGTTGGCCGCGGAGCCATGAGTCGTGTCGTAGGGTGCGTCCGCGACGCACCAATGTGTTCGCCTGCGGCTGGAATGCACAGGTTGTCCGTACGCAAATGTTGTCAACGATAGCGTCCAATCGCTGGCTTATTTCCGCGTTCTTGGTGCGTCCAGGACGCATCCTACAGGTCTTGGTGCGTCTAGGACGCACCCTACATCTCTACATGTCTGAAGGGTATGCCGCGTGAGCACGATAAAAAGGGACAAGCTTGAACAAGCCGTGAGCCGGCTAACTCGGACCCAACGTTTGCTCCTGTTCACCTCAGTCGGGTTCACAATAGTCGTTGCCTTAAATGGGGCGGTCGTTGTCGCTGACGGGAGACCCCTTTTAATCGTTCTAGCCATGGTCGTGTTCTTTTGCGCGATCATTCATTGGAACATCTTCTGGAGCGTCTACGCGGTTCGCAGGACACTGACGACCGTTTTGGAATCCTTGGAAGACGAGCTTTCGACACCGAAAGCGTGAGTTATGTGGTCGAAGCTCGACAGGATGGTACGACACCGCAGCCGAGTGTTCCGTTCGGTTCCTATGGCGGTCTTCTCGACATGCGTGTATGCAGCCGGTTTCATCGGTATTGGCCTTATGTTCGCTGACGGCAACCTCTTGGGGGGCGCAGCAGTCGCTGTCGGTTGCCTGCTGACAGGATTCAGCGCGGGTTATGTGTTCGTTCTGACCTGTTACGTGCTATATCGGGATTGGAGAAAGCGAACGGAACCGAAGAAGGATGGCAGCCACCAAGATTGACACGGATGAGGGCAGCGGATATTGGTGTCCCGTGGTTGTCTTGCGCCTTGCACCCTTCGGCTTGCCCCATCGACGTGGTATAATCTAATTCTGCCACGGAGGTGAACCTGTGCCCGTAATCGCTCGCTTTTACGGCATTGCCGTCAAGATGTACTTCAAGGAGCATGGAGTACCCCACTTCCACGCAGTGTATGGCGAGTTTAACGGTGTATTCGACATCAAGACACTGGAGATGATCGAAGGTGATCTACCGCCACGCGCGCAGAGACTTGTGCGAGAGTGGGCGAAGACATATCGAGATGAATTAGCCAAGATGTGGAAGAGGCGAGAGTACAAGCAACTCCCCGGCCTCGAATAATGAAGAAGACCATCTTTCCCAAAGTCGCCGCCGTAACGCCTCTGCCGGGCAGGAAGCTGCTGGTGCGGTTTGTCGGTGGTCAGAACAAAGTCTATGATTGCCGGCCGCTCATGGAGACGGCCCCCTTTTCCGCGCTTCAGAATGAATCACTGTTCCGCCAAGTCAAAGTGGACGTTGGCGGATATGGTATTTCATGGAGCGACAGGATTGATCTGAGCGAATCGGAACTCTGGGTGAATGGGACGCTACAGACGGCAGGCTGTGTGCGCGGCACGTGATAGCGTAAAGGTAGGTCATGCACCCCGTACATGACAAGCGGCTTAGCAGGCGCAACCAGACAAATGGCGGCCGTCGCGGGAACGCTGATCTTTGCCGATCATCGCTAACGGAAACAATTAGCGGGCATTAGCGTTCCATAAGCATCCTGAAGCCCACAAGTCGCGGTAACATCGGAGATTGCAGCCATGAGAAACGTGCTTGGCTTCCTTGCGTTTCTAGTCGGGGTTTCTCTTGCCGCCGGCATCTGGGCGCAGGAGCGGCCCGAGGTGCGGAAGAACGTGCGGCAGTTGTTTTTCGACGACTACCTGATCGACTCGGTGTCGGGGCTCACCCGCACCTTGCACCGCCCGGTGAAGCACCCTGACAATCCCGTGCTGAAACGCGAGCACCCTTGGGAGGCCCTTCGCATCCAGGTCTACGGGACGGTCCTCTATGATCCGGCGGAACAACTGTTTAAGATTTGGTATCTGAACATCGCCAAGTCGTCCGCCGAGAAAATCACCGTCATGGGCCAGCGGCGGCTGGGACACGCTACGCTCCTCTCCTACGCTACCTCTCGTGACGGGCTGCGCTGGAACAAGCCGCCGTTGGGCATCGTCGACTTCGAAGGCTCGACGGCCAACAACATGATCGGGCCCGACTTCTACAACCCCGAGGGCTTTTCCGTGCTCTACGAGCCGCACGATCCGCTGCCCGAGCGGCACTACAAGGCATTCTACTGGGACCACGGCCGCGGGCCGACCGTGCTATGGAAAGGTCGCGAAATCTATGGGGAGGGCAAAGACGACGGCATCCACGTGGCCTTCTCGTCGGACGGCATCCACTGGAAGCCATTTGCGGGCAACCCCGTGCTGAAGTTCTACAGCGACACCGGCCAGTGCGTGCTCTACGACCCGAGCCTGAAAAAATACGTGGCCTTCGGACGCTTTAACGCCGGTGGACGCAAAGTCGCCCGAACGGAGTCAGCGGATTTCATCCACTGGTCGGTCCCGAAACTTGTTCTCGCTCCTGATACGCGTGATGGGCCCAACACCCAATTCTATGGCATCAGCGTCGACTGGTATAACGGGCTGTATATCGGCGTCTTATGGATGTTCCAGATCGAAGAAGGCAACGTCGGCCGCATCGACATGCAGCTTTGTCATTCGCGCGACGGCAAGACCTGGGTCCGCGATCCCGAGCGCCGGGTGTGGCTTCCCAATGGTCCGGCGGGGGCCTGGGACGCCGGCGACATGCGGGCGGCCTGCCGGTCGGTAATACTGCCGGACCGCATGTTGTTCTACTACGCCGGATCGCCGGCCAAGCATGGCCAGGGCGGCCCCGGGCGGCTGGGCATGGACATCGGCCTGGCCACCCTCCGCCGCGACGGCTGGGTGTCGTGGGACGCGGCCCAGACGGGCACGCTCTTGACCAAACCCTTCATCCACCCCGGCGGCGAGCTGGTTCTCAACGCCGATGCCGCCGCCGGATCGGTGGTGGCGGAGTTTCTCGACGGCGAAGGCAAGCCGCTCTCTGAGCCCTGCGTCTCGCTGCCGCTACGGGAAAACGCGATTGCCAGCCGGCCCGTTTTTGCCGAGTCGTTGGGCGCGACCCTTGCCGGCCGCACCGTGCGCCTGAAACTCACCCTCACCCGGGCAGCCCTTTACGCCCTCTGGTTCGAATGACTTCCTATTTGACTCTTCCCAGCCGCGCACTAACAATTTATTAGTGCAAAGCTAACCATCCGCTAACAGTTCTTTCGGGGAGGGTCAATCATGAACACGCGTGGGAAGGTCTGGTCAACTGCCTGCGCGGCAGCTTTTCTTGGCGGGGCGGTGTGGGCAGCCGTGGCGGAAGCGAACACCGGGCAAGATCAATTGACAGTGCCAGCGTCGCCAGCCGTTGTTGCGACCTCGACCTTGATCGGTACGCCGGTCCTCGATCCGCGGAGCCAACAACTGGGCCGGATCAAGGATGTCTTGCTCGACCCACGGAGCGGTCGCGCGACGTTCATGGTCATCGACGCGCAAGCCCCCGGCACCGGCCACGCGATGCTGGTGGTCCCCTATGAAGCGTTGCAGATCGGCTTCTACCCTGGGCAAGACCGTGTGTCGGTGGTGCTCGACCTCCAACCGGGCCAGGTCCAGGCCGCGCCGCAGATTCGCGACGACCAATGGTCGATGCTCCAAGATCCGCGGTTCTTGCAGCGTGCCCGTAGCTTCTATCAAGTTACGACCTACACGGCCGCCCGGCCGATCGAGAACGCGACTCAGGCCGCTCCGCCGAATCCGTGCCCCCTGCCCCCCTCACAGACGGGCGCCTATGCGGGTTGGCCGCAGCACTTGATCGAGTTTGGTAGCGAGTAGGATTGTTCATGGAACCGCGGAGGACGCTGAGGACGCAGAGGAATCAGCGAGGAAATGTGGAGAGCCGAAAGCCGATGATGAGGCGAGCGATTCACATTTGCCTTTTGCCTTTTTGCCTCGGCGTCCTCGGCGTCCTCCCCGGTGACTAATCCGGGTTAGGGTCTCGCCAGCAAGCGTCCGAGCGCGAACTGCACCGGCTGCGACTGGAGCACCAGGATGTAGCCCGAAGGGGCGTCGAAGTACATTTCGCCCGGTCCGCCGGCGTCGCTCCAACTATTGTTGCCCACGCGGGCCTTGAGCCGCTCCATCAGGATCGGTCCGGCCACGCCTTGCTTCAGCCAGTGGTCCAGCCCGTAGAATTCAAGCTCCATGCGATCGTCGAGCGCCTCCGGCGTGGTAATCTGGAGGGTGTGGGCGTCGACGATTCGATACGCCAGGCCCAAAGGTCCGAGCAGCTCGTCGAGGGCCGTGCCCAACGGCTTGTTTTTCGCTACCACCGAGCCTGGCACCTGGTCCGAGGTCTGCGCGGCCGCCAGTGCGATGCGGTCGATCAAGAGGTCGGCTTGGGTGGCCTCGGCCAGATCGGCCAGGATCCGCGCTAGGGGAGCCGGCTGGCGGTAATTGATAGTCACCGGCTGCGCCAGAAGTCGGTGGGCGCGTTGGCTGCGGGTCGTCAAGGAAAACCGATGGCGATCGCCGCGGCTCCGCAGCGGCTGGTGCCGCGCCAGCCGCAACTTCTCGCAAAAGTCCAAGACCTGTTGATGAACGTCGCCGGTTTGGACCACCAGCAGGGCGTCCCCGTCGGGCTCCACCGCGCCCCGGCCGCCATTGACCTGCCACGACTGCGGCGCCACCAGCCGGCGGACCATGCCGGCCAGTTCGTTGGTGGACGTTGTGCCCCGCCCGGTCAGGTCCGAGACGGTGTAGTGGATCCGCCGCAGCGTCTCACGGTACTCGGCTGGGGAAGTCACCAACACCTGGCCCGCCTCCACGGTCGGGGCCAGCCGACGCTTTCCGGCGATGGCCTGCAATACCGCGCCGACCGTGGTGTCACTCAGGCTGATCGACACCAGGTCGCGCGGCGACACGCCCAGTTCTGACATCGCATCCACGTCGAGGGTAATCGGCAAGGTGCTGATCGAAGCCATCAAGTCGCAGGCCTTGTACAACGGTATCCCGGGAATGGTGATCTCGGGAATGTGGTCGGCCAGCCGGGCCACCACATCCACGGCCGCCGGCGCCAGCTTCTTTACCTCCGGCGGCGGCGTGCGTGGGGAGGCTTCGACAACCTCGTTGGGCAGCGGGCCGAACGGGTCGGACGCCGGCGGGGCAGCCTCTTTCTTTGGCGGCGCTGAAACATTCGGCTTGGTGGATGACGATGGCTGCTTCGCCGCGGTTACGCGCGCTGCGACAACCGGCTGGCTAGCCGGCTTAACCTTCGCGGTCTCCTGCTTCGGCAGCGGCTTGGTTCCCTTTGCCGCCCCGCCTGACGCAGCGACTTTTGGGGCCAACGGCTTGGTCGCGGCAGGAGTGGCCGGAGCCGTGCTTGCCTGCGCAGTGGGTGAGGGAGCGGCCTTTGCTGGCGCGGGCGGTGAGGGCCTCTCCGCGGGAACAACAGTCTCGTTCGGACCAGAAACCACCGTCTCCGACGACGAGAGAGATTTCGTCGTTCGCTCTGCGATCACCGCAGTCACGGTCGCGGTGAGAATGATACCGCCGGCCAGAAAGACCCCGCTCAACGCCAGCCATTTGTGGGCCGTCAGCCAATGCGCCGGCGGTGCGGTGCCGGTGGGCGCGGGCAGGCTGGCCGCAGCTTCGCCAGGCGACTCGGCGTTTGCTGAGGCCGGCGGCCCGTCATGAAGCGGCGGCGTGGCCGCCGCCGCCGCAGCCTGTTGCTTTGCCGCCCGTGCCGCCTCAAGCCACTCTGGAGGCGGCTCGACGTAGACCATGCTCTGGCAGCGGGGGCACTGGACAATCTTCCCTACGATCGCCTCGGAGCGGACAGCCAGCCGAGCGCGACACGTCGTGCAGGTAATGCCAAATAGCGCCTTTTCCACTGTTCCGTCCGGCTTCCGTCGTACTCCTCACGTTCCGCGTGAGGGAAGCGTCACGCGGCGCGTGACAAGTGCAAGGGGTAGTCTGTTCCTCGATCCTCGGCCTCAAGCCAATTGTACGACATCCAGAAAGGGATGTCATGCAGACGGTGCCCCTTCTTGGGGGTAGCGTTCTCGTGTAAAATGGCCTTGAAATCTCGATTTGGGGACACGAAGCCATGAGTGTTGGCAGCTTGAACATCCGCCGTATCGACAGCCGTCGCGACGACATCCGCGCGGCCATGCTCGAATTGCGTCGCCGCCTTAGTCCGCGGGGCGATATCGTCAGCGAAGCTGGCAGGCAGCGGACCATCGAGGTCTTCGGAGATCCGCTCACGCCCGGCCAAGTCGTCGACCGCATCTGCGCCGATGTTCACGAGCACGGATTGGCGGCGGTGCTCGACTATTCTGCGCGAATCGACAAGGCTCAACTCACGGGCGACACAATCCGCGTTTCCGCGGCGGAATTGTCCCATGCCCACGCCCAGGCCGATCCGCAGCTTTTGGAAGCGGTACGGCGGGTGGCCGCCAATATCCGCGAGTTTCAGGAAGCCATTCTGCACCGCGACGTCCGCTTGGAGCGGCCCGGTGGATATCTCATCCAGCGCTATCAGCCCTTGGATCGCGTGGGACTCTGCGTGCCCGGCGGGGCCGCCGCCTATCCTTCGACGGTGCTGATGACGGCGGTGCCGGCGCAGGTGGCCGGCGTGAAGGAATTGGCCGTCGTCGCCCCGCCCACGAAGTTCGGCGCCTACAACGCCGATATGCTGGCCACCTGTTGCGAGCTGGGCATCCAGGAGGTCTATCGGCTGGGCGGCGCTCAGGCGGTGGCCGCCATGGCCTATGGGATTGAGGGCCTGCCGCGGGTCGATAAGATCGTCGGCCCCGGCAACTTGTTCGTGGCGTTGGCCAAGCAACGCGTCTTCGGCGACGTGGCCATCGACTCGATCGCCGGCCCGAGTGAAGTGGTGGTAATTGTCGACGATTCGACGCGGCCCGAGTTCACCGCCATGGACTTGATCGCCCAGGCCGAGCACGCGCCCGGGGCGAGCGTGCTGATCGGGTGGGACGAGAAGGTGCTCACCGCGGCCGTCGCCGAGCTTTCGCGGCAGTTGGACCGGGTAGATCGCGGGGAGCTGGCCCGGCAAAGCCTGGAAGAGTTCGGGGCGGTGATCCTTGCCCGCGATGCCGACGAAGCCTGTAGGCTGACCGATGAAATCGCCCCCGAGCACCTGCACATCGCCACCCGGGACGCCGAGCGGCTGGCCGCCAAGATGCGCCACGCCGGGGCGATGTTCTTGGGCAACTATACGCCGGTGGCCTTGGGCGACTACGCGGCCGGACCGTCGCACGTCCTGCCCACCAGCGGCACCGCCCGCTTCGCCAGCGGACTTTCGGCCAACGACTTCTTGCGGACCAACAGCATCCTGCATTTTAGCCAAGATGGTCTGATGCGGCTGGCTCCCGACGTGCAAGTGCTGGCCACCCAAGAGGGCCTGACCGGCCATCGGGCCAGTGTCGAAGTGCGAATGAACAAAGGAACCACAGATAAACACGGATGAACACAGCTCATCGGCGTTCATCGGTGTCCATCGGTGGTTTCGTCTATTTCACGCGCCACAGCATCCGGTCGGCAATTTGTAACCGGCGTTGAGTCTCGGCGATGTCGGCCCGAAATCGCTTGGCATCTTGCGGATAACCGGCCGTGGGCTGAAGGCCCGGTATGCGGTCGCACCAGTAGGCATTGAGCGCCCGCATGGCCAACTCGCGGAGGTATTTTGAGGCCATTGAGGCCAGAGCAACCGGCAGGCACGCCTCCGCCTTGGTTCGGAAGGTGAACTCGATGCGCCGCTCCGGCGGCCCCAAGCGATAGGTACTACGCTGGCGACTCTCGCCATGCACTTCGACGAGCCACTCCGGAAAACACTCAAAGAGCAACTGCCCGTAGGAATTCCGCCCGCCGTGCTTATCGCAAATCACCTCGATGGGCGTCTCCGGAAGCGACTCGACCAGGCCGGCCGCCAAGGCCAGCGTCTCGGTCGACAGGGCGGCGCCCTTCGACTGGTACCGCTCGACCAGCTCGTTGAACTCTTCCTCAAAGATCGGGCGGCTGCGAATGGTTGCCAGGCGTATGCCCGCGGCGGTCAGCCCGGCCGTGAGCGCCGTGGAGAGCGATTCCACCTGCGCGGCCTCGCAGTCGAGCGGCACGGCGGCATCGAAATCGGCATACCATGGCGCCGACGCAATCGCCGTAAGGGACTGAGGCGCCAATACCTGCCAAACGTCGCGCCACCTGCTCGGCCGGTGCCCGATCGCCCCCAACGCGGCCCCCAGTCCTAGTTCCAGCCGCCGCAGGCCGTTGCCCGAGGTGTAAAGCACCTTCGAATCGGCCATGATGACGCGCGGACCGGACCGGCCGTCGGCCTCCTCGCCCGCGCACGCCACAACCTGCCGCAGGTGCTCGAAAAGCTGCTCGCCGCTTAATCCGTCGGGCACTTCCCACACCGTGGCCGAAATCACCAACGGCCCCAGGTTCGGCCCATACCCGGCCTCGTCAATGCCAATCAGATATCCCATGCCGGCAGCCTAACATTCACCATCAGATCGGACAAGCGGTTAAGCGACTTTGCGCCATTGCGGCCGCGGCCCGAAGATGGCCATAATAACACTGGGAATGTGACACCCGAGGACCTCGACTCATGACCCGCGTTCGCGTGGCGGCGGCGGTATTGAACCAAACTTCGCTCGATTGGGACGGCAACCAGCGGAACATCCGGTCCGCCGTCGAGGCCGCGCGGACGGCGGGGGCTGCCGTGCTCTGCCTGCCGGAGCTGTGCATTTCGGGCTACGGCTGCGAGGACGCCTTTTTCGGCCGCGGCACCCAGGCCACCGCCCTGGCCGTGCTCCGCGAGGTAGTGTCGGCCACCAAGGGCATGGTGGTCAGCTTCGGGCTGCCGCTCTTGCACCGCAACGCCCTGTTCAGTTGTGCCTGCCTGGCGGTGGACGGCCGCATCGCCGGTTTCGTGGCCAAGCGATTCCTCTGCGGCGACGGTCTGCACTACGAGCCCCGTTGGTTCAAGCCCTGGCCGCAGGGTGTCCGCGATACGGTGACGCTCGACGGCCAAGACTTTCCGATCGGCGACCTGGTGTTCGATTTGTGCGGGGTGAAAATCGGTTTCGAGATATGCGAAGACGCCTGGGTAGCCGCGCGGCCGGGCGGCGAAATGTCGCCCTTGGCCGTTGATATCATCCTCAATCCCAGCGCAAGCCACTTCGCCTTCGGCAAGTACGAGGTCCGCAAACGCCTGGTGCTGGAAAGCTCGCGGGCTTTCCATGTCACCTACGTCTACGCCAACCTGTTGGGCAATGAGGCGGGGCGGGTGATCTACGACGGCGGGGCGTTGATCGCCATGGCCGGCGAGTTATTGGCCGCCGGTCCGCGGTTCTCGTTTGCCCCCTTGCAGTTGACCGAGGCGGTGGTCGACGTGCAGGCCACCCGGCTGAGCACGGCCCAACTGGCCAGCTATCAGCCGCAGTTGGGCGGCGATAACCGGCTGGAGGTCGCTTGCCCTTTCGCCTGGCCGGAGGTGGACCCCGATGCCAGCCCGCCGGCCGCGGCTGCCTGGGAATCGAGCCCGCACCGGAAGGAAGAGGAGTTCACCCGCGCATTGGCCTTGGGGCTGTTCGACTACTTGCGCAAGAGCCGTTCGCAGGGTTTCGTGGTGAGTCTCAGCGGCGGGGTGGACTCGTCGACGGTAGCCTGCCTGGCGGCCTTGATGGTCGAGATGGCCCGTCAGGAGCTGGGCTGCGACGGCTTCGGCGATGCGCTGCGATATATTCCCTCGCTGGCCCAGGCGAAAACGCTGCACGACTGCGTGCGCTGCCTGCTGCACTGCGTCTATCAAGCGTCGGTCAACAGCAGCGACACTACCCGCCAGGCCGCCGTGGCCGTAGCCGAGGCCATTGGGGCCGAAATGTCATGTCTGACGATCGACGCCCTGGTCGAAAGCTACGTCGCCGGCATCGAGCAAGTGCTCGGCCGCAAGTTGACCTGGCAGACCGACGACGTGGCCCTGCAAAACATCCAGGCGCGGGCCCGCGGGCCGAACGTGTGGCTCTTGGCCAATGTCCGCGGGGCACTCTTGCTTTCCACCAGCAACCGCAGCGAGGCGGCGGTCGGCTATGCCACCATGGACGGCGACACCTGCGGCGGCCTGTGTCCGATCGCCGGCATCGACAAGGCATTCCTGCTGCATTGGCTGCGCTGGCTGGAGACCGAGGGGCCCGCCGGCCTGCACCCGATTCCGGCCCTGGCGGCCGTTAATCTGCTGTCGCCCACCGCCGAACTGCGTCCGCTCAGCTCGAATCAGACCGATGAAGACGACTTGATGCCGTACCGGGTGCTCGACGCCATCGAGCGGGCGGCGATTCGCGACAAGCAGCCGCCGCTGGAAGTGTTCCGCCTGCTCTGCCCGCGGTTTCCCGAATATCGCCGCGACCAGTTGCACCTTTGGGTGGAGCGGTTCTTCCGCCTTTGGTGCCGCAATCAATGGAAGCGGGAGCGCTACGCCCCTTCGTTCCATCTCGACGACGAGAACCTTGATCCCAAGACCTGGTGCCGCTTCCCGATCCTTTCCGGCGGCTTCGAACGGGAATTGGCTGAGCTTCGCGAATATGTGGCGAGGCTGCCCGGGCCATAACCCGACGGCCGGGCCGTTTTGTGGGGGGCGCGTCGCGGACGCACCTACGAGGTTTGTTGCGGTGCGCTGGAGACGACCCTACCGACTCGGTGGGCGGAACGTGTAGTCATAGTGCGAGAAGGAGATAAAGACACCGAGTTTGCGACCGCGTAGCGGTCACCTTCGAATAGCCGCGGGTGGTGCGCAGCGCAACCCGCGGAATCGGATTGATATGCCTTGCGTGTGCCACGTAGTGGCACGACAGGGTTACGCCAGCTATCGTTCGTCGTACGGAACGCCGTTTTCGCGGAGCAATCGCCGGTGCTCATCCAACAGTGCTCTGGCGATTCTTCGCCGAGAAAACGAGGTGAAACAACAATTGAGGTAGGTATTCGGCGCGGCGAACCTCCCGGCAATGGGTCGCCGCTAACGCGGCTCAACCCGCATCCGCGAATCATAGCCGGGGGTTGCGCTGCGCTGCACCCCGGCTACTCACATGGTGCCACTAACGTGGCAAATACTGGCCCGCAATGCCGAGTATCTACACGGATCCGCCAGCACGGCGGGCGCGTTGAGCCGCTTTGCGGATGCCGCCGACCCCTCCGTGAGCCTCACGGCCTCGGCTGCACAACGCGGTACGGATTCTTCTCGTCGCCCAGGACCCTCAGTTGCACCGGACTGCTCTTTCCCGCCACCGCCGCGGCAAATGCCTTGGGGGTCCGCACCGGCGTGTGGTTGGCTTGGCTGATCAACATGCCGCGGCGCAGGCCCGCCTGCCAGGCGGGCGAGCCTTCAAGC
>JAJYGU010000233.1 GCA_021784975.1 Planctomycetota bacterium | reverse complement strand
AGGTGCAGCCAAAGGTCAGGTACCGGGCCGCCACGATCACGTCCTTGGTCGGATCGCTCGGGTGGCGATCGACGCGGAAGGTAAACCGCATCACGTCGCCGCAGGCAATCGAGCCATGCTCGCCGAAACCGTCCGGGTTCTCGATCTCCCCCAGGTGCGTCCCCGGTCTGCCGTGCACGGCATCCATAAACAGTTGTTTGGTCTTTTCGCTATACTCCCAGGCCATCACAAGATCCCGCGTTGGTTGCGAGGAGACGATCCCGATTGTTGCGGTGCCACGACGTGCCACGCGGGCCTGTCGAACCACGGCAGCCACGGCGCTATCCGCTCCACCTTGCGCCTTCTGTCAGTGTAGCCCGCCACCTGTCGGTGTCAAGAAGCAGGGGTCGTTACCTCCCTATCGGACGGTTGAAGGGGAGAACAAGCTCGTCATCCTGACGATTAGCCCCGTGAACGGTCTACCCCCGGCACACTTGCCGCATCGTTCTCAGTCGCGTAAGCTTTCAAGTGTGGACCGAAGCTGAAAGTCCGAGTCTCATGGCGGATGGAAACGTCTTCACGGAGCATATCCTTCCGCCGCGAGAGTCGGGATCGCCCCTTGCCATTGATCGATGCCTGATGCGAGTGCAACTCCGTCAGATTTGCCTGTTCGTGCTCTTGATCGCACTCGGCGGCGACGGGCTGGTTGTATCTGAGTCGTCAGGGGCCGCACGCAACTCGCGGTCCCAAGAGAGATCGCCCATGTCTTACGTTCGCGTACGAACTATCGAGCCGGACGGCACACTCAGCGATCCGCGAGAGGTGCCCAAGCTGGTCCTCTCCGACGCCGAGTGGCGAAAACGCCTGACGCCCGAGCAGTACCGCGTCACCCGCGGAAAAGGCACCGAGCCTCGCTTCTGCGGCGGCTTGCTGCATGAGAAAGCGGCGGGCCTGTACGTCTGCGTGTGCTGCAATCTGCCGCTTTTTGAGTCGGCGGCGAAGTTCGAGTCGGGCACCGGCTGGCCCAGCTTTTTCCGGCCGGTGGCCCCAGAGAACATCCGCGAACAGGTGGATCGTCGCGGCGGCATGGTCCGCACCGAGATCCTTTGCCAACGTTGCGGGGCACACTTGGGTCACGTGTTCGACGACGGCCCACGCCCGACCGGCCTCCGCTATTGTCTCAACTCGGCGGCCCTCCGCTTCGTGGCGCAAGATCGGCTCAAGAGCATCGCCGAGCCGGTGTCGCAGTCGGCAGAGTCGGGGGAGGCCGCGTTCGGCGGTGACACTTCGCACCCGGAGCGGGCCGAGGCCGTCTTTGCCGGCGGGTGTTTCTGGTGCGTCGAGGCCGTCTTTCGGCAACTCGACGGCGTTCTGGAGGTCACCGGCGGGTACGCCGGCGGCGGTGCCGAGACCGCCAACTATGAAGCGGTCTCCACCGGCCGCACCGGTCATGCCGAGGCGGTGCAGATCGTTTATGATCCGCGAAAGATATCCTACGAGCAGTTGTTGAAGGTCCATTTCGCGACCCACGACCCCACCACCCGCAATCGACAAGGCAATGACGTCGGCACCCAATACCGCTCAGCCATCTTCTACGCCAATGAAGCGCAAAAGCAGCTCGCCGAAGCGATGATCGCCGACCTCAGCCGCGCCAGAGTCTACCGGCGGCCCATCGTGACCACCGTGGAACCGCTGCGAGGCTTCTATCCCGCCGAGGCCTACCATCAGGACTTTGTGGCCTGCCATCTCGGCAATCCCTACGTGCGGGCGGTAGCGATGCCCAAAGTCGCCAAGGTCCGGGCCAAGTTCAAGAATTTGCTCAAACGGAAGGAACCGTCGAGCGCCCATCCGGTGGGCGGTGGAGCCGGCCCTTGAGAAGGCAGCATGAACCCGCGGAGACCGTAGCGGCCCACGCCTCACGGGCCGGCGCGCTCAACGCCATGCTGCCCCCGCTTCACGCCTGCCGTGGAACCCGGCACCCTACGGTGTGGCGGCCTGCGCACCACCCGATCCGCCGTTGACATGGCAAAGGGGAATTGGCATACTCCGACCATGACCACTCCGACCCGCAGGCGGGCGACGGCAGCCGCTGTCGGCCTGATTGCCATTTTCTGGATTTCGCCGCTCTTGGCGCAGGACTGGGCCAAGGCGATGTTCGATGCCACCTCCCACGATTTCGGCACCGTCGCTCGCGGCGCCAAGGTCGAACACCGTTTCACCATTGAGAACATCTACGAAGAAGACGTGCGGATCGCCTCAGTGAGCTCGAGTTGCGGGTGCACGACGCCGCAGATCGCCAAGCGGCTCCTAAAAACCTGGGAGCAAACCGAGTTGGTGGCGGTGATCGACACCCGCAACCATTTGGGACGCAAGGACGCTACCGTTACCGTCGTCTTCGACCGGCCATTCCCGGCCGAGGTGCAGGTCCACATCCATGTCTACATCCGCGGCGACATCGTAGTGCAGCCCGGAGCGGTCCGTTTTGGCACGGTCAACCAGGGCTCCACGGCCCGGCAGGAGGCGTCGATCAGTTATGCCGGCCGCAACGACTGGAAAATCGAGCGAGTGGAATGCGCCAACCCCTCCATCGAGGCCCGCGTGATTGAAACCAGTCGCGAAGCCGGCTTGTCGGGCGAGGCGGGACAAGTCAGCTACAAGCTCACCGTCACCCTGAAGGCCGACGCCCCGCCAGGCTACTTGCAGGACCCGTTGATGCTGGTGACTAACGACCCCAATCCGCGATCCGCCCACGTGCCGGTTTCGGTCGAGGGAGTGGTGGTGGCGGGACTCTCGGTCCATCCGCCCCAATTGCTGATGGGGACCGCCGTTGCGGGAAAGGAAGTTACCCGGATGATCTTTGTGACCGGCGCCAAGCCGTTCCGGGTAGTCTCGGCGCTCAGCAGCGACCCGCGGTTTCAGTGCAAGATCACTGACGAGGTCAAGGCGGCGCATTCCATTCCGGTGACCTTCCTTTCCAACGACCCCAACTCGGCCACGGGCATTGTGACCGCGAAGGTCTCTATCACCACCGACCTGGACGGGGCAGCCGTGGAAGTGCCCGTCTCGGTGGAGCTGACCGCCCCACCGCAGGAGTGAGTGGGGACTGGACAGACGCTCCCAGGCGGCTAGACTAACGGGGTCTGACTTCTGTCCTTCTTGAACCAGGGAATGACTATGGAAAAGCGTGTCTTCAATTTCTCACCCGGCCCGGCGGTACTGCCTCTTCCAGTCCTCCAGGAGGCCCAGCGCGATCTGTTGGCCCTGCCGGGGACCGGCATCTCGATCCTGGAGATCAGCCACCGCTCGAAGACCTTCGACAAGCTCATCAACGAGGCGGAGAATAATCTCCGCACGTTGCTCAACATACCGGGCAACTATCGGGTGCTGTTTCTGCAAGGCGGGGCCCTGCTCCAGTTCGGCATGGCGCCGATGAACCTTCTGCGGGGCAGTGGAAAGGCGGCCGACTACCTGGTGACCGGGACCTGGAGCAAGAAGGCTTGCCAAGAGGCCGCGACCCAAGGCAGCGTCCAGGTGGCCTGGGACGGTAAGCCGGGAAACTTCAATCGCGTACCCAAGCCGAACGAGATGAAGCTCGACCCCAAGGCGGCCTACGTCTACATGGCCTCCAACGAGACCATCCAGGGCGTCCAATTTGCCAGCGAGCCGGAAGTGGGCAACGTGCCCTTGGTTTGCGATTCGTCCTCGGATTTCCTTTCTCGCCCGGTGCCCGTCGAGAAGTACGGCATCCTATTCGCCTGCGCGCAGAAGAACGCCGGCCCGGCGGGAGTCACCATCGTCATCATCCGCGACGATCTGCTGGCCCGCTCGCCGGCCGACCTGCCCTCGATGGTCAACTACAAGGTGCTGGCAGATGGCAAGTCGGTGCTGAACACCCCGCCTACGTTCGCCATCTACGTCGTCAAGCTGGTGACCGACTGGCTGATCAAAGAGATTGGCGGCCTGGCGAAGATGGCCGAGCTCAATCGGCGCAAGGCTAAGCTGCTCTACGAGGTCATCGACCAGTCCAAGGGTTTCTACCAAGGGCATGCCGAGCCCGGCAGCCGGTCGGTGATGAACGTGCCCTTCCGGTTGGCCAACCCGGCCCACGACGAGCCGTTTTTGAAGGCGGCGGCGGGGCGCGGACTGGTCGAACTGAAGGGGCACCGGTCGGTGGGCGGCTGCCGCGCCTCGATCTACAACGCCATGCCGTGGGAAGGCGTGCAACTGCTGGCCGATTTCATGCGGGAGTTCTGCGACCAAAACCACTAGGGTGGATGGGATGCTGCCAGGCATTCATAAACCGTCGGTGGTCGTCGGCAGCGCGGCCATCCTGCTGTTGGCGGCGGGGTGCCACCGTGCCGTCGCTCCGCCGAAAACGGGGGCGGCCAGCCAGCCCGGCCAGGCGGTGGCCCGCTCGCCTAACCAGCGGACCATCGGAGTCTCTCTGTGGGAGACCAACAGTCCTCGGCAGGCGCAACTGAAAGCCGATATCGAGACTGCGGCCGCCAAGCACCCCGAGATTCGAGTGGTAGTCCGCGACGCTCACAACCATGTGGCCCAACAAGTAAGCGACGTAAAGGCCCTTCTGGCCGAAGGCGTGAACCTGCTGATCGTCAACCCAATCGACGCCCAAGTGTTGGTCGAGCCGGTGGCCAAAGCCTTCTCAGCCGGGACCCCGGTGATCGTGCTGGATCGGCCGCTGGTGGGCGACCAGTACACCTGTCAGATCGACCCCGACCTTGGGCAAATCGGCCAGGAGGCCGGCGCCTGGCTGGCGGCGAAACTGGGCGGCAAAGGCAAGATCGTCGAGATCCTGGGTCCGGCCGACTCGCTGGCGGACCAAGCGCAGCAGGCCGGCTTCCAGGCCGCTCTGCGCGAGCCGGGCTATCGCTTCATCTATGAAGATCACGTCGATCCGCCCCGGATCGATGCAGTCCAAGTCATGCGCGAGGCCCTCAAGCACACTCAGCAGATTGACGCGGTTTATGCGTTCTCCGACGAGGCTGCCAAGGCGGCCTACGAAACCGCCAAGGCGGGCGGCCGAGCCAAAGGTGTGCTGTTTGTGGGGGTGGGCGGCTTGCCGGCCGAGGGTCGGCAGTGGGTGTCGCAGGGGATCCTCGCTGCGTCGGTCTTAGATCCCACCGGCGGCAGCGAAGCCGTCGAGACCGCCCTGAAGCTGTTGGCCGGTCAAAAGGTCCCCAAGGCCATCGTGCCGGCAACTCGGGTATTTGCGAACCATGCCTTCTGATGCCCGCCCATCGCCGCCCGGGCGTTGGCCCGGCCTGATCTTCGCCATCACCATCCTGGTGAGCGCCTTTTTGCTGTTCCAGGTGCAGCCGCTGATCAGCAAGTTCATCCTGCCCTGGTTCGGCGGCTGCCCGGCGGTGTGGACCACCTGCATGTTGTTCTTTCAGGTCGTGCTGTTTGCCGGCTACAGCTATGCGCATCTGGTGGGCAGCCGGATGACCGTGGGTTGGCAGGCCGCCGTCCAGGTGGCGATCTTGCTGGCGGCGGTCGCCCTGCTGCCGATCGCCCCGGCGGCCAGTTGGAAGCCAACCGGCAGCGACGGGCCGACCTGGCGGATCTTGCTGCTGTTGACGGCCACCGTCGGCCTGCCCTACTTCGTGCTCTCGACCACCAGCCCGCTGGTGCAGGTCTGGTTCAGCCATAGTTATCCGGGCCGCTCGCCGTACCGGCTGTACGCCCTGTCGAACTTCGGCTCGCTGGCGGCCCTGTTGAGCTACCCGTTCCTGTTCGAGCCGGCGTTCGATCTGCCGCGGCAGTCCTGGCTCTGGTCGGGGGCGTTTGTGGGCTACGTGGTCTTGTGCGGCGCCTGCGCGGGGTGGCTGTGGGTCCGCAAACCGTGCGCGACGGCGGCCCCGGGGCTCGACCCGGACGTCGCAGTTAGCCCAGCGGCCACCGGCCTGAGTGGGCTTCGTTGGCTGCTTTGGGTTTTCTTGCCTGCCTGTGCCTCGCTGGTGCTCTTGGCCACCACCAACCACGTCTGCCAGGATGTGGCGGTGGTGCCCTTTCTTTGGGTGGCGCCGCTGGCCCTGTACCTGCTGTCGTTCATCCTCTGCTTCGATCATCCGCGGTGGTACGTGCGGGGCCTGTGGGCGACGCTGGCGGCCAGCGCCGTGCTCGTGGCCGCGGGGCCGGGCTTCCTCCTGGCCGCCCTCGACAAAGTTATGGTCGGCCTTCATATCCGGGCGGCCTCCGACCTCTCCCTAGACTTTATCCAGCAGTTGGTACTCTATTTCTCGGCCATGTTCTTTATCTGCATGGTCTGCCACGGCGAGCTGGCGCGACTGCGCCCCAGCCCTCGGCGGCTGACGAGCTACTACCTTTGCATCGCGGCCGGCGGGGCCTTAGGCGGAGTTTTTGTCAGCCTGGTGGCCCCCTTGATCTTCAGCACCTTCTTTGAGTGGAAGCTGGGGTTGGTCCTGTCGTTCCTGGTAGCCGACGCGGCCGCCACCTGGGCCGCCCGCCGCTTCCACCTCCTCTTTGCCGTGGCTACGGCCCTAGCCGGCGGCGCCGGCCTTGGGCTGTTGTTCTTTGTCCTCTCCAACGACGCTGGCGAACAAGTGCTGCAGCAGGCCCGCAATTTCTACGGCGTGGTGGCGGTGCTCGAATACGAGCGCGGCCAACCACGCGATCAGTACGTCATGCGGCACGGGGCCATCAACCACGGCGCGCAGTACGTGGCCCCCGATGAGCCGGAGAAACGCCGAATCCCCTTGACCTATTACGGTCGGACCAGCGGCGTTGGCCGCACTGTCGCCTACCTTCAGTGCCAGCATCCGAGGATACGGGTCGGCGTGGTCGGACTGGGCGCGGGCACGATGGCCGCCTATGCGCGGCCCGGCGACCGCTATCGCTTCTACGAGATCAATCCGGTGGTGGGGCAATTCACCGAGGCCGGCGGCTACTTCACCTATCTCAGCGACGCCCGCAAGCGCGGGGCAGCCATCGAACTCGTGATGGGCGACGGCCGCCTCTCGCTGGAGCGCGAGCCGTCCGAGCAGTTCGATTTGCTGGTATTGGACGCCTTTAGCGGCGACTCCATCCCGGCGCACCTGTTGACCCGCGAGGCCTTCGCCATCTACGGCCGGCACATGGCCCCGAACGGAGTGATTGCGGTCGACATCTCCAACAAGTATCTCGCGCTGGCCCCGGTGCTCCGCGGGCTGGCCCGAAACGCCGGTCTGGCGATGAGTGAAATCTATGCGGACGGCGACGAGGAGCACGACCTGTTCGCCAACGATTGGACGCTCTTGACCCACGATAAACGGCTGTTGGCGACCCTCGCCCCCAAGACCCTCGCGGCTGAAAATGACGAACCGGAGGTCCCCCTCTGGACCGACCACTACAATAATCTGTTCCAGATCTTGAAGTGAAGCGAGGGCGTCGCGCGGCGGCGGTTCCACGGTAACCGCCGTTTTTCGATCCGGGCCATTGCCCCCCCAAAAAAAATTCTGCCCACCGCGTAGCGACGATCCGACGGTAGCCGTGGGTTTCAACCCACGGTTTGCAAGCCGCGCCATATTGCCATCCGTCGCGTAGCGACGGTACGATGGTGCCCAGCCGCTGATGGTTCGAGCGTCGCTACGCGACGCAAACCGTCCGGCACCGTATTGAGTCCGTGGGTTGAAACCCACGGCTATTCTCCTGGTGTCGCTACGCGACACATTGGCCATCGCCGCATCGCCCCCTGACACACCGGACTCCAAAACGGAATTCGCAACCCAAAACACCGAAAGCGAGCCGCCCGATCATGGCCTCGCGTCCTGATACGTCCGCTCGTCCGCGAACCCTCTTGACCACCGCGTATCGCGACGGGCCGCTCTACGACTACTGGGGCTCGAACCAGCCGCGGACGCCCTTCCGGCTGGGCGGAAAACGGCTCATTGCCCCCGGGCTCCGCTTCATCCAGCAGAACGTGCCCGGCATCGAAATCCTGGAGATGCCGACCGCCGGCGAGTATCGCCGCGCGCTTCGGCGCGGCTGGGACCAGGTGGGCGTCTCGTTCTACCTCGACGAGACCCGCCGGGCCCTGGAGATGGCCGACGAAGCCCGCCGGGCAGGGGTCGGCGAGGTCTGGGGCGGCAACTACGGCGTACTGACGCCCGAGGTCCGCCCCCACTTCGACCGCGTCTTCCTGGGATACGCGGAACACCAGGTCGCCGAGGCCCTGGGGCACAAGCTCGACCGGCTGGTCCATCCGCCCATGGTAGTCCCTTTCGGAATGCCCTTTTGGAAGATCGTCCGCTTCGGCGCCCTCTACACCACCCGCGGCTGCCGCTTCGGCTGCACCTTCTGTCAGACGCCGGCCTTCGCCCCCAAGCCGTCGGCCATCCCGCTGGAGAGCATCGAGCGGGTAATCAAGTGCTACGCGCGTCACGGGGTGGTGGACCTGCTGATCCCCGACGAGAATTTCGGCATCCTGTCCGGCCATGCCGGCGCGGTCGGCGAGCTGCTGGCCAGGCACGGCATGCTCTGGACGGTGATGACCCGCATCGACTACCTGCTGCAACACTTCGACCAATGGAAGGACCAGGGCTTGGAAGGGGTGATGATCGGCATCGAGAGCCTGGTCCAGGAGGGGCTCAACGCCCTGAACAAGCGAAGCGATTTGGAAAAGCTTTATCAGGTCGTGGAGCTCTGCCGCCGCCACGGGATCGTGACCATCGGCTTCTACATCATCGGGCTGGAATCCGACACTGAGGAGTCGATCCGGGCAAGCATTTTGAAGCTGGCGTCCATGCGGTTCGACCTGGTGCAGGTCTGCATTCTCACCCCCCTGCCGCACACGCCCCTCTGGCAAAGGATCGAGGGCAGTTACGGGATCGACACTAGTGACTACAGCCAATTCGACGGCAAGCACCTGGTATGGCGGCATCCCCATCTGAGCAAGGCAAAGATCGAGGCCCTTCTCGACTGGTCATTCAAGACCCTCTACCCCGGCACCAACTTCGCCAAAACGCTTACCAAACACGCGGGCGCCCATCGGCGAAGACTAGGCCGCTTCCGGGCGGTCCCCTACCTGTTGGGCAACACCCTGAAGCTGAACCTCCAGCCCTTCCGCCAGTTGCCAATGCTCCGCAGCGATGGCTAACCGCCGTTGTGCGGTAGTCCCCTCTCCCTGCGGGAGAGGGACAGGGTGAGGGGGGGCCAAGGCGGAGTTCGGAGGGCGGTAGGCCAGAACACCCCCCATCTCCCTCGGGGAGAGGGTAGGGTGCCGGCTCCGCTTTGGCGACTCGCTTCCCGTTGGGGCGCGGTTAAACGACATCCCCTTTCGGCTCCGTCCTCCGCTTTCCGCTTTGCCGCCATACCCCCATGTACGGGTGGCAAGTATTGACACCCACCGGCCGGCAAGAGAGAAAGGCGGAATAAACTGGGTAGATTTGTTGGAGCCCAAGGGGGCGGGCGATCAGCAACAGCCCACGATCACCGAGGGAGAGACACTGCAATGCACCTGGGTCTGCATCTTTGGAACCGCGGTACACAGTCTAATGGTCGCAGCGGCAGGTCGTCGCGGGGACGGTCCCGCTTTTTGTGGTGCGACGCCACAAGAATGGGGCTATCCCCCTCGGCACGTTCTCTCTACCATCGCCGACTCCGCTGCGAGCTGTTGGAAGACCGCAGCCTGTTGAGCGTCTTTACGGTCGCCAACACCAGCGACGGCCCAGTGGCGCACGCCGGCGACCTGCCCGGCAGCCTGCGGCAGGCGGTCTTCGACGCCAACGCGGCTGGAGGCGACAACACGATCAACTTCGATTCAAGCCTCGCCTTCGGGACGATCGCACTCAGTGCGGGGGAGTTGGATCTGACCAACACCACAGGCACAACGACGATCACGGGCTTGGACACACCGCCCAACCCGATCATGATGACCATCAGTGGCAATACAATTTCGCGAGTGTTCAGCGTTGGCGCTGGTGTGACGGTCAATATCACGGGTCTGACGATCATCAACGCAACAACCTCTGGGAGTGGTGGCGGCATCGAGAATCTCGGTGGGAACGTCACTATCAACCAATGTATCATCTTGGGAAACTCGGCGGATGTTGGCGGGGGCATCGCTAACCTGGACGCTGGCACGGTGACGATCGCCGACACCCACATTGATGAGAACTCTCCGGCAACCCGTGGTGGTGGGATCGACAACGAGGCCGGTTGTACCTTGACGATGACCGGCGGTGACATTGATCAGAACTCAGCCACGACCGGAGGCGGCATTCGCAACCTCGGCACGCTCACAGTTACCGGCACCGCCATCTCCGGCAATTCCGCCAGTAACGGCGGCGGCATTTTCAATGACGGCACGCTCACGATTGCCGGCAGCACCGTTTCGGGAAACTCGAGCATGTCCCACGGCGGCGGCATCGACAATAACTCCGGCACGCTCACGATTACCGACAGCACCATTTCCGGAAACTCGGGTTACTCAGTGTCCTCCGACGGCGGCGGCATTTTCAACGACGGCACGCTCACGATTGCCAACAGCACCATTTCCGGAAACTCAGTCGGCTGGTGTGGCGGCGGCATTTTCAACGACGGCACGCTCACGATTGTCGACAGCACCATTTCCGGAAACCGGGGCGTGTTCTGCGGCGGCATCGACAATACCTCGGGCACGCTGACGATTGCCGACAGCACTATTTCCGGAAACACGGCTTACGGGGTAGGCTCCGACGCCGACGGTGGCGGCATCGACAATAACTCGGGCACGCTCACGATTACCGGCAGCACCATTTCGGGAAACTCGGCCGAGACGGAAGGCGGGTCCCTCGCCAACGGCGGCGGCATTTTCAATGACGGCACCCTGACGATTACCGACAGCACCATTTCCGGAAACAGAGCTTACTCGGACATCGGGTACTCCTACGGCGGCGGCATTTGCATCCTCGGTCCTGGCACGATGACGGCCTACGATAGCACCATCGCCGGAAACTCGGCGGAGCATGGCGGCGGCATCTACAGCTACTCTGGCCCTGGCACGCTCACATTGGCCAATACCATCGTGGCCGCCAATACTAATATGTACGGCTACACACCCACCGACGTCGAAGGCACCGTGACGGCCAGTTACTCGTTGATCGAGAATACCACCGGCACAATCTTCAGCAGCAGTTCGGCCAACAATATCACCGGCGTCGATCCGCTGCTGGGACCATTGGCCGACAACGGTGGACCAACCGAGACCATGGCCCTGTTGCCGGGGAGTCCGGCCATCGATGCCGGCGACAACGCCCTGATTCCTAGCGGCGTGACCACCGACCAGCGCGGCTCCGGCTATCCCCGCATTGTCAACGGCACGGTCGACATCGGGGCTTACGAACTTCAAGCGGCAACCACAAATGTCGCTATTTCCAGCAACTATCCTGCCGGCTCGATTTACGGCCAGACGGTCGTCTTTACGGCCATGGTGAGCGCTGCCATCGGCACCCCGACGGGCTCTGTGCAGTTCGCGATTGACGGCTCCGCCTATGGTTCGAGCGTTGCCTTGGTCAACGGCGAGGCGAGTATCTCGGTAAGCGGGCTGTCGGCAACTACTCACGCCATCGCCGCCAGTTACAGCCACGATACGCTCGCCTACCAGGACAGCAGCGCGACGGTGTCGTATCTGGTAACGCCCGCGCCGCTGCTGATCTCGGCCGACAACCAGTCGAAGGTCTATGGCAAAGCCAACCCACCGTTGACCTATACCGTCATCGGACTGGTCCCTGGCGACGCGTTGACCACGCCACCAGCGATCAGCACCACCGCCATCACCGCCAGCCACGTGGGCAGCTACCCCATCACCATCGGCGGGGCGGTTGACAGCAACTACATCATCAGCTACGTCGATGGCACCCTGACAGTGACGCCCGCGCCGTTGATGGTTCAGGCCGACAACAAGACCTACAACTACGCCGGCGCTGACGGAAATCCGTGGCCGACGTTCACGGCCCATGCGGTTGCCGGTCTTCTCTTCAGCGACACTTTGGACAGCGAGGGCATCACCTCGCAATTGAAGTTCTCGACGACGGCCACGCCCCGGAGCCACGTTATCGTCAGTTTCTATCCGATCAACGTCACCGGACCAGGCCAGGCGGGCGACTACGACATCACCTACCTGCCCGGCGCGCTGACGATTACCCCTGCCGCCACCCTGGTCTTCACCGCCAACAATGCGGCGATGACCTACGGAGCGGCCTTGCTGCCGACCTTGAGCTACCACGTGACCGGCTTCTTAAACGGCGACAGCGTCGCCGGCCTGACTAAGCAGCCCACGCTGGCCTGCCCGACGGCAGGCTCCACGAGTCCTGCTGGGACGTATTCGATCGTCTTCACCAGCCCGCCTGCCGACCCGGATTACGTGATTAGCCCGCCGCTGACGGCGCCGCAGTATGTCAACGGCACGCTGACGATCTCGCCGGCGCGGCTTCTGCTTTTCGCCAATCCGGCGACCATGGTCTATGGGGCGGCCACCTTGCCGACCTTGAACTATTCCGTCAGCGGCCTGGTCAACGGCGACACGCAGAGTGCGGTCATCGCCACGCCGCCGACGCTCATCACCACCGCCAAGGCGGCGATCCTAGGACAGCCGGAGAGCGGCAGCCACGTGGGCTCGTATGCCATCCACATCGGCAACGCGGTGGTGAGCTCCAACTATACGGTCAGCTATGTGGCCAACTATGTGAGGGTCACACCGGCCACGTTGACGGTCACCGCCGACAACAAATACATGCTGGTCGGCTCGGCGCTGCCGCCGCTGACGGTGAGCTATGCAGGCTTCGTCAACGGCGACACGGCGGCCAGCTTGGCGGTGAAGCCCATCGCTAAGACCACCGCCACCTCGGCCAGCCCGGCGGGCAGGTATCTGATTACTGCTGGCGGGGCGTATGATGCCGACTACAGCTTCAAGTACAAGCCGGGGATCTTGACGGTCGAGCCGACCAGCAATGCGGTCTATTTGATGCCCGATCCGCTGAGCACCGGGACGCCCCAGGGAAACATCCTCTATATCTGGGGGACGGCGGGCAACAACTCGATCACGGTCAATCCGGTTCTTCCCGGCAGGGTGTCGGTGTTGATAAGCGGCATCTCCAAAGGCGCGTTTGGTTCCGACAGCCAGCCGATCAGCCGGATTGTGGCCCACGGCAATGGCGGCGCCGACGTGATCACGGTCTCGCCGAATGTAGACTTGCCGGCCTGGCTATACCTGGACCACGGCACGGGCGGCACCATGAACGGCGGCGGCGGGCCGACCTATGAGTTTGGCGATCCGGGGGCGACGCTGCGGGGCGGCAGCGGCCCGAGCATCCTCATCGGAGGCACCGGCTCTCAACGGCTTTACGGCGGCGCGGGCGATGCCATCCTGATCGGCGGCACCACTGCCTACACTCCGGCCACTCCCGTGGACACCAGCCACGACGCGGCCCTGTTGGCGATCTTGAGCGAGTGGGATAGCTATTACTCGTCCAACCCGGCGATTGACTATAACACTCGCGTCGGACATCTCCGGGGCACCTTAGCGGGCGGCGTGAACGGCCCGTACTACCTCAGGCCGGGCACGGTGTTCAACGACAGTGTGGCCGACACTTTGTACGGCGGCCCCACCGCCCTGGACCTGTTCTTCCGCTCGGTCGGCGACACGCTCAGCGGGCAGCGGTCCGGCGAAACTACCATCTCGGTGTAGGGTGGGTCGAGCGTAGCGGGCCCCACCGCTTCTTCGGCGCAATCGCTGGAACTTCGGTCTCTCGTCCAACGGTCACGGTACCAATCAGCGGTCTCGGTGGGGCTCTACGATCTCGGAGGTCGGAGGCCAGGTTTGCGTTTGTCAGTTCCCGTTGTTCATTTTTCATTCGCTCGGCGGCCGCTTCCCGCTGGGGCGCGGCTAAACCATCCCAAGGGCGCACCGCGGTCTGTGCCACCCTGGGATGCGACTGTAGATGTACTCTCGACCCCCCCGAGATTCTTCCCTAGTTTAGTTGACTTTCGGTGTGGGAGGGTATAAACTCGGCGCGACTGACTCCTGCGAATTGTGTTGGCGTTTGCATCGAAGAGCCTTCGCAGCAAAACACGCGCGTTCAAGGGAGGCCAATCGGGCTGCGGTCGCATTGCCGCTTTTCAACGGCGCGTTGCCTGCCGTCGCGATCCCTCCTTCGAGATTGGCGTCGATCAACGAACTGAACCGCTCTGTCGATCGGGATCGCTTGTTGAGGATTCCCGCAGAGAAGCCGATTGAGCTTCGTCTGGCTTGCGCACGAAGCACGGCTCTCAATCGCCCAACCAGTGGAGGTGCGTCTATGAGATTCTTGCCACAACAACGGCACCACAAAACTACCAGTTCTCGCACTGCCAAACGGCGCATGATGATGCGTCGTCTGGGGGTGGAGACACTCGAGCGCCGGGAACTGCTGGCGGCGGCGATCACCAGCCAAGGGACCGACTTCTGGGTGGGCTTCTCCGCTAATTACTCCGGCTCGCCTGCGCAACTTAGTCTCTTTCTGACGGGTACGCGCGATACCACGGGTACGGTGGCCATCCCCGGCCTCTCGTTCTCCCAGAGCTTCAGTGTGACCGCCAATCAGACGACCACGGTTGCCATTCCCTCGGGAGCAGAGATCACGTCCTCCGACACGGTCGAGCATCTGGGAATCCACGTGACGGCAGGAAACCCGGTCTCGGTCTACGGAATGAACCACATTACGGCCAGTTCCGACGGCTATCTCGGCCTGCCCACGGCTGCACTAGGGACCGATTACGTCGTATTGGGCTACAAGAACACCCTTCCCGACGGGGTTTCTGGAACCGATTTTACGCTCGTCGGCGCGGTCAATGGCACTACGGTCACGATAACGCCATCGGTCACCACCGGATCGCACGTCGCCGGAACACCTTATACGGTGACGTTGAATCAGGGTGACACCTACCAGTTGATCAACGACATTGAGGGCGCCGACCTGACAGGCACGATCGTCACCTCGACACAGCCGATTGCCGTGTTCGGCGGCAACCGGATCGCATGGGTTCCCAGCGCGGATATTGCGGCGGGCGACATCCTCGTTGAGGAACTGTGGCCCACGCGGGTCTGGGGCACGGATTTCCTCACCATGCCTCTGGCAACCCGTAGTGGAGGCGACACCTTCCGCTTCTTGGCCTCAACCGATGGGACGCAGGTAAGCGTAAACGGGACGGTGGTGGCCACCTTGAACCGGGGCCAGTATTTCGAGCAACTCATCTCAGGGCCCACGCAGATAGTCGCCAACCAGCCGATCTTGGTGGCCCAGTATTCCAACGGTCAGCAATTTGACAACGTGTCGGACGCCGATCCGTTTATGATGTTAATCCCGCCGACGGAGGACTTTCTGACCAAGTACACTGTGTCTACGCCGGCCAGCGGGTTCTCCTACAACTATGTGAACCTTCTGGCTCCCGCCGGTGACGTCGGGTCGATTACCATGGATGGAACGGCGATCCCCGCCAGCGGCTTCACGGCGATCGGCAGCACGGGCTTCGCGGGGGCCCAGGTCCCCATCACCATTGGCAGCCATACCTTCACTGGCCCACTGCCGTTTGGCGCGTCCATTTACGGCTTCGACCCGTATGACAGTTACGGATATCCCGGCGGGTTGTCGGGAACGCGGCCCACCCAGGTTGTGATTACTAGTGACCACCTCAACTCCTCGGCCTACGGCGAGACGGTTGCTTTCACCGCAACGGTTGCCGCGACTACCGTAAGCACCATGCCGACCGGCTCGGTGCAGTTCGCCATCGACGGCGTGAATTATGGTTCCAGCGTTGTCTTGGTCAATGGAGTCGCACATATCTCCATCAGTGGACTTTCGGGGAGCACGCATACGATCACGGCAGACTATTATGCGGACAACCCTATCCTGGAAGACAGCACTGGCACGCTATCCTTCGTCGTGAATCCGGCGACGTTATGGATCACCGCCGACGACCAGAGCTACAACTACCTTGGGGCCGACGGCAATCCCTGGCCGACGTTCACCTACGAGACGTCGGGATTGATCAACGGCGACACCCTGGCCAGCGAGGGTATCCAGTCGCAGTTGGCCTTTTGTACCACCGCCACTCCACAGAGCCACGTCTTGCTCGATGCCTGGGGAAAACCGACCGGCTACCCGCTTTCCGTTACCGGACCGAACCGCTCGCGAGACTACAACATCGTGTATCAGTCGGGCGAGTTGACGATCACTCCTGCCGCTACCACGCTGGTCCTCACCGCCGACAACAAGGCGATGACCTACGGGGCCGCCGCGCTACCGACGTGGAACTACCATGTGACCGGCATGGTCGCCGGCGATACCTTGGCCGACCTGCCGGTTCCGCCGAGCGTAACGTGTGGGGCACTTGCGTCCAGCCCCGCGGGCAGGTACACGATCAACATCAGCGGATCCGTGGATCCAGACTACGCCTCGACCAGCTATGTGGCCAGCACGCTCACCATTGCGCCAGCCCGGCTGTTGATCTGCGCCAATCCGGCCACCATGGTCTACGGGGCGGCCACCTTGCCGAGCTTGGGCTACACCGTCGGCGGCCTGGTCAACGGCGATACGCAGAGTGCGGTCATCGCCACGCCGCCGACCATGACCACGGACGCTAAGGTGGGCAGCCACGTGGGCTCGTATGCCATTCATATCGGCAATGCGGTGGTGAGCCCCAACTACACGGTCAGCTATGTGGCCAACTACTTGACCGTCACCCCGGCCACGCTGACGGTCACCGCCGACAACCAGTACATGCTGGCCGGCGCAGCGTTGCCGCCGCTGACGGTGAGCTATGCAGGCTTCGTCAAC
>JAJYGU010000035.1 GCA_021784975.1 Planctomycetota bacterium | reverse complement strand
GGAAGAAATCGACCGGCTCAAAGAGTATTTCGGCTTCAGCGATGAAGACTTGAACCTCAATCTCGGCCCGCTCGGAAAGCTGCGATAGTCGCAAGGGAAAAGGGACGACCCCATGGCCCAGGCAGAGCTCATCACCCGAGCCACTCACGGGGATAGTCTGGCCGACATCCTGGAACGCGTGCTCAACACGGGCCTGGTGATTGCCGGCGACATTCGTGTCAAGCTCTGCGACATCGAGTTGCTGACCATCCAGCTTCGCCTGTTGGTCTGCTCGGTCGAAAAAGCCCGCGAACTGGGCATAAGCTGGTGGTGGCAAACCTCGCCCCCGCCACTGCCGGCCCAGACGCCCGCCGCGCCCCAGCCGCCAAGCCCTCCTCCGCTACAAAAGCCCAAGCCGTTCGCGCCGCCGCAATACCGGCCGTCCCGCGACAACCGGCGATTTCAAGAAGTGATGCGGGCGCTGGAACAAGGGCCGGGCTAGTGCGGATTATTCACCGTGCCTGGATCGGCGAACAGGCGAACCAGCTCGACCACGCTCTCGACCTGCATCTTTTCCAGTACGATCGCCCGATGTTTGGCCACCGTCTTCTCGCCGATGCCAAGCTGTCGGGCAATCTGCTTGGGCCGCCGGCCGGCCACCAGCAGATCGAGCACCTCGTGCTGACGGGTCGAGAGTCTTCCGACGTGTTGCGACAACTCGGTCTTGCGGCCGGCTGCCCGCCGTTGGCGAACACATTGGTCAATGGCCTCCCGGATGCGGACCCAGAGGCTCCGGTCGCTGACCGGCTTTTCCAGAAAATCCACCGCGCCGGCCCGCATGGCGGTGATGGCGGTGGGAATGTCGGCGCAACCCGAGATCATAATGGTCGGCATGCCTCTCCCCTCGGCCGTCAGCATCTGGTACAGGCCCAGGCCGCTCAGACCCGGCAGGCAAACGTCCAGCACCATGCACCTGGCCGAGTCGGGGGACTCCTGGCATCCGTCGAGGAAGGCCTCGGCGGACGGGTAGGGTTTTACGTCCAGCCCCATGCCCTGGATCATCAGCGTCAACGATTCCAGGACACCGGGATCGTCGTCAATGACGTAGACGGTAGCGGTTCCCTTGGACATATGGTTCGCTCCCGTAGCAGTTGCGCGAATACGGAGCAGTACCCTTGCCGGCCACGGTAGAACACAGTCGGCCAAGCCAATGATGCGGAACGCGCGATGCAGAATGGGACTGAGTCCCCAGAAATGCCCGACTGCCCACTGCCGTGCCCTCGTGCGGCGTCAATCCGTCCATCCCGCAAGACTTGCCCTGGAATTGACGGATTGTCTGGTGAATGCTCGCGGCGCCGCCGCCTGGAGCGGGCCAGCCAACCGCGATATCTTCTTATTCGGCTATTTGGCGGCAGGTGACAAGACAAAAACCGGTAGATTTACCTACTACGTCGGCGATGTCATCCACGTTCCGAAGACCCTCCTGCAAACGTTCGCTGGTCTAGGGCTAGCGGCGAATGAAGTGATCGGCGGATGCGGGCACGATCGTCGGCGGGGCATCATAACGAACCGGTTGCACAGCCGCCGGTTCATCATCGGCCAAGACCTGCGGCTCGGAGAGACTCTTGACCAGGCGGTTGCATGCGGGTAGTTTGGCGCCTGGCGGCACGATGTCGGCCCGCACAAGGAGGAACGCCTGCAGTCGGTTCGGTTCCCATTTCACCTGCCTGAACGACGCGCCGACATAGGGGATCTCGCTAAGCCAAGGTATTCCTGTGCTTACTGCCAACGATTGACTCTCGATCTGCCCGGCAAGCACGACCGTTTCGCCGCTCCGCAGTTGCAGATTGGTGCGCATCTCGGTCGTCTGTATCGGAGGGACGCGGGCGCCGTCGTTGCCAGCGGGCATGTCCTGGGCAAGGCCCGGCTCGTCGTGTCGGAGGAGAATCACCAGACGTACCTCCTGGGCGTTCAGCACTCTCGGCGTGACCGTCAGCAGCGTGCCGAGCTGTGAAACGGGAGTTGCCGCGCCAGCGTGTTCCGTTGGCGGGCCGCCCTCTTTGTTTGCGGGATGGGCTGTGCTCCCTCCGATGTGCACGGTCGCCGTTTCACCATCCAACACCGTGAGACGCGGCGACATGAGCACCTTGAGTTGATTTTCTTTGCCAAGCTTGTCGAGGAGTAGGCGGGCCCTTTCAGCGTCGATGGCCTGATACCCCGGAAAACGTCCGTGAACGACATCGGTTAGCGCCTTGCGATCGTAACCAAGGGTCGTCAAGTCGACGCCCAATTGCCGCAGTTTGGTCAGCGGTAGCTGGACGACTTCGCAGTCTACAAGAACCGCGGGCTTGGCGGCCGGCGGCTGGGCGCGCGTGGCGGAGGGGGAGATCAGCAGCGCCAGCAACGTGCACATCGGCAAGGAATATTTCATCGCTGCTCGCCCTCACCCCAACCCTCTCCCGGAGGGAGAGGGGACATCAGACAGCAACACCGATTATTTCGCTTTCTCGGCCTTTACCCGATTGGCCATTTCCTGAAAGCGATCGGCCTGGTCGTTGGCCCCGAGTTGACGGTGCATGGTCGATAGGTTCCGGTAGGGGACCACCAGCGAACTGCTGTCCAGTTTGCCGGCTTGGACCGCCTGCTCCATCATGGTGATGCCCTTCTGGCTCAAGGCCACGGCTTTGTCGCGCTGGCCGACCTGCCAATAGGAGACCGCCATGCTGACCAGCATCTGGCCGTGGCGTCCGGCGTCGGCGTTGGCCGGCTGGCCGGATGAGGAGTCCAGTCGCGGGAGGGCCTTGTCGAACCAGGTGACCGCCGCCTGGTGGTCGTGATCGCGGGCGGCGTGCAGGGCGCCCAGGCGGAAATAGAGCCGGCCCAGCAGGAAGGCGTTGGCCGGGGCCGAGGCCCTGTCGCCGCCTTTTTCCAGGTGGGCCACGGCGTCCTCGCCGTACTTCAACGCTTCATCGAGTTGAGACCGCGCCTGCGAGACCTGCAAGGCGTCGTAGAGTGCGATCCCCAGGTCCCACTGATAATGGGCCTTTTGCACGGGGTCGTTGGTCGAGGCGATCAGTTTTTCCCCGGAGAGCATGAGTTGCTTGACCGGCTCGGCCGGGTCCATGCCGCCATGCATGCCGACGTCGGCCGCCAGGATCCGGGCATAGACGCGGAAACGCTGCTCTTCGCTGCCCCCTTCGTTGTTGACCAGATCGTCGGCCACGGCGGCGGCCCGCTCCAGCCAGCGGGGCACCGCCGTGTCTTTCTCCTTCCAGTTGCCCCAGGCGATGTCGTGGGCCGCGCCCAGGTGCCCGTCAATGATCACCTCCTTGGCGGCCAGCCGGACGGCCGGATGCGGATCGCTGCTGAGCGGGTCGGCCTCCTGGATGGCCTGGGTGTGCAACTGAAGGGCCTTACGATAGTCTGGTTTCGGGCCCGAGGCCAACAGGTCCCCCTGCAAACAGAGCGCGCGGGCCTTTAGGTGCGGCTGCTTTTCCGCCAGTTCCGCCGCCTTCTGTGCCTCTTGCAGGCCCTCGGCTAACTGACCCAACTGGCCGAGGACTTGGGCGCGGGTGATGCGATAGTGGGCATTGCCCGGCTCCAGTCGCTCGGCTTCGCTGGCGGCCTGCAAGGCTTTCGCGTAGTCTTCCGCCGCCAACAACGCGCGGCTGTAAAGCCATTGCCCTCGAGCATTGTCATGCTCTAGCGACAAGGCTTGCTCCAAGTCGCGGCGGCTGGATTGCGGCTGGCGGGCGAGCGTGTTTTCGGCCCGCAGCAAAAACGGCTCGGCGGCAATCGGATCCAAAACGATCTGGTTCACTTTCATTGACGGCTTGTTGGCTGGCTTGCCCGGTTCAAAGGCCAGCAGCACGCCGCGTTCAGGATAGGATAGCCCCAGCGGCTCGCCCAAGTCGCTGGAGACTAACACCGGACGGATTGGCGTCAGCGCCAGTTGTTTGACGACCGCCGACAGGGGGTAGGCCTTTTCGAACCGGATCACAATCGAGGCGGCCTTGTGATCTGCGCCATAGCGCACTTCGACGTGCTTAAAGGGCGCCACGGAGTAGAGCTGAATCAGCCCGTCGGCCTGCTTGGCGATCTTCGTGGGCGTCCCCCAGGCCTTTTCGACTTCGGATTGGGTGGAGACGCCGGGAATCACCCCCTTGAAGCTGGCTGCCTCGACAGCTACCGGCTTGCCGTCGGGCGGCGGCCCAGCAGTGAACGAATCGCCGCCCGCGGATTCGGGAATCGGTTGCAAAGGCTCTTCGGCGGCGGTGGCCGTCTGGGGCTTGGTCGGATTGGTCTGGGTGGCCGGCCCACTTGCCGCCCAAACGACAGCCCACGGACCAACGGCCAGCAGCGAAAAGACGGTGAGCCCAATGCCGCGAGCGAGTGCAGATTGCATCGCACGTTCCTCCTTGAACGTCCCCTGGCCAACGACAAGTACCGGCAGAGACTAGTTGAAGAGGCGGGAATGTACCTATCGGTGGGGAGGCGCGTCCAGACGGAAATGCGCAGTTTTTCCAAATTTCTCGGGCGGTTGACGCGCAAACGAGCGGAATACGGGCGGTGCTTGGTAAGTTGGGGCGACTAGAGAGCATGCGACATTGGCGTCGCGGCATGGATCATTCATGGAGCCGCAGCCGGAAAGGACGTGGCGTGGGACTGCAAAATGAAATATGCAAAATGAAATATGCAAAATGAAATATGCAAAATGAAAAGTGCCCAATGAAAAATGTTCCCCAATCCCTAATCCCGAATCCCTAATCCCTGATCCCTGATCGTCTGCAACTGCTGTTCGCTGATCGGCACGCCCGCCCCCGGCGGCGGCGGATTCGGCACCAGCCGGCTCGATATCAATCCAAGCAGAGCGCTCAGCCCCTGCCCTTCGAGGGCGCTAACCCGCGCTCCGGCAGGCCGCGGGCCCGGCGCCGGTGGCAAGTCGGCCTTGTTGTGAACCACCGCCGCGCCTGGCCATTGACGCCACAAGCGTTCCTCATTGTTGGACCACGCTACGCTCTGATCGAAGACCAGCACCGCCAGGTCGGCCTCCGCCAGCCGTTGTTGGGCAAGGCGTATTCCCTGGGCCTCGACAGGGCCAAGCGGATCGTCGGAGCGTGGCGCCGCCTCCGCCCGCAGTCCGGCCGTGTCGCACAACTCGACCGGCCAGCCGTCGATGGCGGTGAGGGCCGTGACCGCGTCGCGGGTAGTGCCGGGCGCGGGATGCACGATCAACCGCCCGTAGCCCAACAGGGCATTGATGAGAGTGCTCTTGCCCACGTTGGCCGGTCCCCCGAACACCACCCGCCACGGCTGCACCAGGTGCCGACCAAGCTCGGCGCGACCCAGCAACACGTCGATCTGCCGCCGCGCGACGCCGCGGCGGCCGCCGGCCGCCGCCTCTTGTATCTCGTCGAGCGCACGGCGAAGGGCCCCGTGATACTGGTCTAGGAGGATTGCGGCGGTGCGTTCGGTACAAGCGTCGGCCAGGCCAACCAAGGCCTCGGCTGCGAATGGGTCGCCGCAAGAATCGGCCGCCCAATCTCGCCAGG
Source organism: Planctomycetota bacterium (assembly GCA_021784975.1). GTDB lineage: Bacteria > Planctomycetota > Planctomycetia > Pirellulales > Thermoguttaceae > JAJYGU01. The sequence goes on along the minus strand of JAJYGU010000035.1, from coordinate 11,365 downwards.
GGACCGTCTGAAAGCCGATGGCGGCCAGCAATTCCTCGATCCGCCCGATGGCGGCACGTCCGCCGTGGCAGTGGACCTCGACCGCGCCGTCGGCGCAGCGGCGAACCACCACTTCCTCGCCTGGTTCACCATCTTTGCCGCCAAACTGGCCGATCACCAGCCGATCGGCGGGCAAAGTGGACAGTCGCCGCCCATTGCCCGCGCGAAAATGCCGTCCCACCGCCTCGACGGCCGCCGGCCCTTCCACACGCACAGTGGCAATCGCCCCGCGCCCCGGGGGAGTGAGTTGGATCAGGCGACGCGCCTCTTCGTGCGACGAGGTGGGCATGGCGCAACCCTGGAACAGACCCGGAACGGAATGAACTCGCCTCCTGATGCGGCGCGACCTCACTCAGTGTAGCAAAGCCGTCGAGTCGAAGAAACCGCAGCAGCGCGAACGATGCAGCAGGGGGGCGGGGCACAGTCTGTATGCGATGAAAGTGCGGCGGACCTTTTCGAATTCGAAGGGGTCGTTCACGACCCATTCCGCGCCAGCGGTATTCGGCCCGCCCTCCCGTCATGCGACGGAGGGCCTGGTGGTGATGCTGGCAGGTATGTCAGCCCGCTAAGCTCCCGTAGAGCCGCCGGCGACGGCGGCCACCGGCTGCGGTTCGGACAACTTTCCGCCTACCGTGCCGTGGAAGAACAACTGCTTCCGGTCGCCCACTTCTTTGACCTCGATGGTGATGGTATCCATCCCCTGGAACTCGCCCTTGAGCAACTCTTCGGAGAGCGGGTCTTCCACGTAGTTTTCGATCGCCCGGCGGAGGGGCCGAGCGCCGAAATCGAGGTTGCTCCCTTTCTTGATGAGCCACTTCTTGGCCGGGTCGGACAGGACCAGCGCCAGTCCGCGCTCGCCCAGCCGCTCGCGGACCTTGCGGAGCTCCATTTCGATCACGTCGCCGAGGTCCTCGGCGGTGAGGTGGCGGAAGACGATGATGTCGTCCACGCGGTTGAGGAACTCGGGGCGGAACACCTTTTCGATCTGTTCCTGCACGCGGGTCTTCATGTTCTCGTAGGACGAATCGCTGTCCGGCTTCTGGAAACCAAAGGCCGACTCGTTCTTGATCGCCTCGGCCCCGGCGTTGGTGGTCATGATGAGGATCGTGTTGCGGAAGTCGACGTTGCGGCCGAAGCTGTCGGTGAGCCGGCCTTCTTCCATGACTTGCAGCAGCATGTTGAACACGTCGGGGTGCGCCTTTTCGATCTCGTCCAGGAGCACCACGGCGTAGGGGCGGCGGCGGATTTTCTCGGTCAACTGCCCGCCCTCTTCGTAACCCACGTAGCCCGGCGGGGCCCCAACCAGCCGGCTGACGTTGTGCTTCTCCATGTACTCGCTCATGTCGATCTGGACCAGGGCGTCTTCGTCGCCGAACATGAACTCGGCGAGCGCCTTGGCCAAGAGCGTCTTGCCCACGCCCGTGGGGCCGGCGAAAATGAAGCAGCCGGTGGGCCGCTTGGGGTCCTTCAGACCGCTGCGGCTGCGGCGGACGGCCTTCGAGACCGACTTGATCGCCTCGTCCTGGCTGACGACCCGCTTGTGCAGGTCCCCTTCCATCTTCATCAGCCGCAACGAGTCTTCGGTGGTCAGGCGGGTCAACGGGATGCCGGTGATCTTGGAGACCACCTCGGCGATGACCTCCTCATCCACCACCCCGTCGGTCTCGCGGGATTTCTCCCGCCACTCGTGGGTGATGGTCTGCTTCTTTTTCTTGAGCTTGTCGGCCTGATCGCGGAGGGCGGCCGCCTTCTCGAAATCCTGGTTGGCGACCGCATCCTCCTTGTCCTTGTTGAGCTTCTCGACCTCTTCGTCGATCTCCTTGAGGTCGGGCGGACGGGTCATCGACTTCAGGTGGACGCGGGCGCCGGCTTCGTCGATAACGTCGATCGCCTTGTCGGGCAAGCAGCGGCCGGTGATGTAGCGGCTCGACAACTCGACTGCCGCTTCCACCGCGTCGTCGGTGATCTGCACGTGGTGGTGCTGTTCGTAGCGGTCTCGCAGGCCGCGGAGGATATCGATCGTCTCGCCCTTGGTCGAGGGTTCCACCATGACCACCTGGAAGCGGCGATCCAAGGCGCTGTCCTTCTCGATGTACTTGCGGTACTCGTCGAGGGTGGTGGCCCCGATGCACTGGATTTCACCGCGGGACAGGGCCGGTTTGAGCACGTTGCTGGCGTCGATGGCGCCTTCCGCCCCGCCGGCGCCCACCAAAGTGTGCAACTCGTCGATAAACAGAATGGTGTTCTTGGCGCGGCGGACTTCGTTCATCACCGCCTTGATGCGTTCCTCGAACTGGCCACGGTACTTGGTGCCGGCCACCATCATCGCCAGGTCGAGCACCACAATGCGGCGGTCGATCAGCAATTCAGGCACGTTGCCCTCGACGACTCGCTGGGCAAAGCCCTCGACGATGGCCGTCTTGCCCACCCCGGCCTCGCCCAACAGCACGGGATTGTTCTTGGTGCGGCGGCTGAGGACCTGCATGGTCCGTTCGATCTCTTTTTCGCGGCCGATCACCGGGTCGAGCTTGCCCTGGCGGGCCAACTCGGTCAGGTCGCGGCCGAAGCTGTCCAAGGCCGGGGTCTTCGACTTGCCGGGCCGCTGCCCTTCGCCGGAAGGACCGCCGGGCAGTCCGCCCTGCCGCTCGGAACCCTCGGCCCCTTCCATACCGTGTCCCAGCAGGTTCAACACCTCCTCGCGGACCTCTTCCAGCTTCAGGCCCAGGTTCATCAACACTTGGGCGGCCACGCCCTCCTGTTCGCGAAGCAGGCCCAGGAGGATGTGCTCGGTGCCCACATAGTTGTGGTTCAGGTTCCGCGCCTCTTCCATCGAATACTCGATGACTTTCTTGGCCCGCGGGGTCTGCGGCAACTTGCCCATGGTGACCATGTCGGGGCCGCTTTGCACCAGCTTCTCGACTTCCAGGCGGATCTTACGAAGGTCGACGTCGAGGTTCTTCAGCACGTTGGCCGCCACCCCGCTGCCTTCCTTGATCAAACCCAGCAGGATATGCTCGGTGCCGATATATTCGTGGTTGAACCGCTGTGCCTCCTGGTTGGCCAGTTGCATGACCTTCCGGGCACGGTCGGTAAATCGTTCGTACATTGCAGGTCTCCGTAGGACGTAGCGTCCGGTATCAAAAATGATTGCTCTTGCCGGCCCTCAACCGCCGCTGAGGGAGGCTCGCCACTCAGGCCGCCGGGGCAGCCTTGGCAGCTTGTCCCTCATCCCTTGGCCCGGCCGACGCAAGCCTGGCTTGGGCATCGGCCAATAGTTCTTGTTCCTGTTCGATTTCCACCACCCACCGAGCGGCGGCTTCGAAGCGTCTCAAGGTCTCCAATTGTCGGCCAGCTTCCTCGATTCGGTTGCTATGTCGCATCAGAGTAGCCAACATCAGCCGGGCTTCGAGGTCGCGGGCATTGGCCCGCAACAACCGCTCCAACAGGCGTTCCGCCTGGAAATAGTCGCCTCTTAAATAATGATTAATTGCCGCCGCGAACCCATCTCTCTCCGAGGTGGCTGAACGTGCCCGCCACCACCGGCAGTGTACGACCGACAGTCCGACCACCGTAAGCCAGCCGGCCCCTCCGCTCATCCATACTGGGGTACGAAGGTTATCGGCAATGAGTTCACTCCAGCCAAAGCTACTCAGTAATAATAGGTCCAGAACGGCGGCCGACACAAGGGCCAGGAAAAGTCCTGCCCAACTACCGTACAGCCAAAGCTGAGGGAGTCCGGGCCACAGGTAAAAGGCCCATGGCACTCGACGCATTGCCCGGCTCCCTCCAGACCTGTGTGGACCTTACTCCTCATTCAGCCACGGAATTGTAACTCTCAAACCCCCCTGAATCAAGGCAACAAACCACGCCATCCGAAGCAAGGGTTGCAAAGATGATCCTGCCCGATAACATTGGATGAGTCGGTCGCCGGAAGGAAACGGCTGGCAGCGGGGGGAGAGCCTCCCCCACCGTATCGAATTTGCAGGGGACTGTACCAGTTTTCGCGGCGGAGAAGGACTTGCCCTCGAGAAGCCGCACCACTCGCCGCGAAAATGGGGCCGCCCCCTTCGCCGGGCCACGAGGCGGGGAATGAAATATCTGTTGACACCAGCCAGCCAACGGGCGGTGGAGTTTGCGTCCGGTTGGACGCTGAGTGCAGGTTGCAGCGAATTGAGCGAACTAACCGCCCCTGCGCTGCTGTTGGGGTTGCTGTCGGAGCCGGAATGTCGGGCATCGATGATTTTGAAGCGTTCGGGCATCGATGCTCGCAGCGTGCAGCGCCGCTGGCCGAGCTTGGCCCACAAGCCTCCGCCCGCCCCCCCGCGGTTCTCCGATGAGGTGCAACTCTCGCTTCGACTGGCCCAACAACGGCTGATCAATCTGCCCCAGCCGCTGGAATTGGCCACCGAACATATCCTGCTGGGACTGGCGATTAACGGCGGTGAATCGGCGTTGTGGCTACGCCAACAAGGGATCGACCCGGCCAGTCTGGAAGCGGAAATCCGCAGTCTGTACGGCCGGAGCAGTCATCTGTTTGGGCCGCACGGTCCGGCGGGGGTGGCCGAAGAGCAAGCGGTCGCAGCCGGAAGCGGGAGTGCGGCTGAAGCGGCGGAACCATCCACCGAGGATTTGGTCGCCAATGACGTCTGCAGTTGTCATCCTGAGCAGCCGCTCGGTACGGTCGGCTCAACCGAGGTAGCCGTGCTGCGGGCCCTGGATGCGGCGGCCAATCGGGCCCACGAGGGACTGCGAGTGGCCGAAGATTACACGCGTTTCGTGCTCGACGACCGCCACTTGACGGGCCTGTGCAAGCAACTGCGGCACGATCTGACCGCCGCCCTGGCGGGGTTATCGGGCAGGCGGCGTCTGGCCGCCCGCGAAACCCAACAAGACGTGGGCACGGGACTGACCGCCGCCACCGAGAGGCGTCGTGCCGACGCGGCCGGTGTATTGACGGCCAACTTTGCCCGCTTCCAGCAGGCGCTCCGCAGCCTGGAAGAGTTCGGCAAGCTGGTCGACGCCGAAATGGCGGCCGCCTGCAAACAACTGCGCTACCAAGCCTATACGCTCCAGCGGGCGGTGGAGACCACCGGCCAGAGCCTCGAACGCCTGGCCGACGCCCGGCTTTACGTCCTGATCGACGGTTGCTCGTCGGTCGATGAATTTCAGCGGCTGGTGGTCTCGCTAGTCGAAGCCGGAGTCGACGTGATTCAGCTCCGCGATAAACGCCTCGGCGACCGCGAATTGCTGGCCCGCGCTCGCCTGCTTCGCGGGTGGACTGCCGAGAACAAGACGCTTATGGTGGTGAACGATCGGCCGGACATAGCCGCGCTGGCCAGGGCGGACGGCGTCCACGTGGGCCAGGAAGAGCTTTCCGTAAAGGATGCGCGGACGGTGGTCGGGCCTGACGCGCTGGTGGGCGTATCGACGCACAGTATCGAGCAGGCCCGGCAGGCGGTGCTCGATGGGGCCGACTATATCGGCGTGGGGCCGACGTTCCCCTCGGGCACCAAGACTTTCGAGAGTTTTCCGGGCGTGGATTTGATTCGCGCCGTGGCGGCGGAAGTTCGCCTGCCCAGTTTTGCCATCGGGGGAATCGACCGCGGCAATCTGGACCAGGTGCTGGCGGCCGGGGCCGCACGGATCGCCGTCAGCCGAGCAATTACCGCCGCCAGCGATCCGGCGGCGGCGGCCCGCGAGCTGCTGTTGGCGCTTCCGCCAATCGGCAATCCTTGATCCCACACGCCTGCTGACGAAGAGCCGAAAGCAGAAAGCGAAAGGCGTACACCGTGGGGCGTTCGGGTCGTTTAACCGCGCCCCAGCGGGAAGCGGCGGTCAAGCGAATGCAAAGTGAAAAATGCAAAATGAAAAACTGACCGGAGTCCCCGTTCCCTGATCCCTGAGAGGACGTGAATCTATCGACCGAGAAACGACTGCGGCGACGTAACTCCTTATTTCTCGGTGAAACGTGCGGCTACGAATAACGACTTACGACGACGGAGTTGAAAGATTCACAACCTCTGACCTCTGATCCCTGACCTCTGGTATGTCCTACGAAGTCGAAATAAAATTTCCGGTGGCGGAGATGGCGGCGGTCGAGTCACGGCTGGCTGTGATGGGGGTGTCGATCGAGGCGTCGATCGAAGAAGTCGATCTGTATTTTGCTCATCCTGCCCGCGACTTCGCCTCGACTGACGAGGCGCTTCGGATTCGCCGCAAAGGGCAGTTGAATTTCTTGACCTACAAAGGTCCGAAGATCGATGCTACCACCAAGACCCGTCGCGAGATCGAACTGCCGTTGTTGCCCGGCGCCGAATCCGCTGAGGCGTGGGAGGATCTGCTGGCGGCATTGGGATTCCGGCCGGTGGCCGAGGTCCGCAAGTCCCGCCGCAAGGCCGAGGTGGCCTGGCAGGGTCGACGGGTGGAAGCCTCGTTGGACCGAATCGAGGGGCTGGGCAGCTTCGTGGAGTTGGAGCTGATTGCCGAGGCCGAAGAGGTCGAGGCCGCCAGGGCGTGCATCCTTTCGCTGGCCGACGAGCTCGGCTTGCAGCAGAGCGAACGGCGGAGCTATTTGGAGTTGCTGCTTGACCTGCAGGGCAACCTGCCCAGCACGAAGGTTAAGCGATGAGTCCACAACAGGCATTCCGTCTTTTTAGGTATGCCGATTGGGCGATGCTTATTCTAGGACTTGCAGCCCTTTGCACCTCGGTCGGCTGGGGCCTCTATGCGATCTTGCCCCGCAACAAGGGCCGGCGTAGACAAGTGCTTATGAGGACGAAATTCCCAAGCTGAAGAAGCTGTTGAGGAAAGAGCTCGCCAAGAAGATGTGACCAGCCATTAAGAACCATGAGATGGTTCGACGTCGCGCCACAATCTCAACGCGGGCGATGATCTTTGACCCGGCTGGCATGCGCAAGGATGGCTTTTCCGTCTGGGGGGACGCTTCCGGAGTGGGAGGCTATAATGGCCCTGCTGAATTCCCCGCTCGCGCTGGCGTTCCCTTTCCGATCATGACAATAGGTTGTCTTGCGCAATCGTTTGTCATCGCGGAGTTGCAGTCATGGCCGAGATTATGCTAGGCGTTGCTTCGCGCGGCAACCGAACTCGGCGGCTTCGGGGTGTCTGCATCGCTGTCGTTATCATGGCGGCGGCGGTGGCGACGGCGAGTGCGGGCGATGGTCTTCACTGCCGGCCGTGGTGTTACTGCCGCACGCCGATGCTCTGCCACCCCGACGACTATTGCTGCAAACCGATGCCGTGCATACCCTGCCCGCCGTGCCAGTGGTGTTGCAACGACTATTGCCGGAAACCGCTTCCCTGCCCGCCTTGTCCGCCCTGCCAGTGGTGTTGCGACGACTACTGCCCGAAGCCCATGCCGTGCGTGGTCTGGCCGTCGCTGCGCAAGAAGTGCTGCGTGCCGGATCCCTATGGCGGCAGCGGCCGGTAGACAAAGCGGAGAGCGGAAAGGGGCGCGCGGCTCTCGGCTTTCCGCTTTCCGCTTTTCAAGCGAAGCTACCTAAAGTTGCCCAGCGACTGGATGTAGACCACCGAGTCGGCGATGTACTTTTTGGTCTGGGACTCGTTCATTGAGACGCCGTGGATGCCTTCGACTTCCATGGTGATCGGGCCGCGGAAGCCGTGCGCCTCCAAGACCTTCAGGACGCCGGGAAAATCGACCACGCCCGTGCCCAGCACCGGGAAGTTCCAGACTTTGTACTGGCCGTTGTGGTCTTTTAGCTCCACCGTGGCCACGTAATCAATGATCTTCTTCAGTTCGGTGACGGCGTCGGCATGGTGATTATAGAAGGTGATGTTGCCCGTGTCGAAATTGACGCGGATATTGGGGTGGTGGATGGCCTTCATGGTTTCGAGGTGCACCGAACCGTTGGTCCCCAAATCGGGATGGGTCTCCAAGGCAACGATCACCCCATACCGCCGGGCAATGTCGCCGACGCGGCGCAGCCGCTCGTAGGCTACCTCTTTGCTTACTCCGGTGTGCTTGGGCGAGAGGAACATGTACTTCACGCCCATCTGATGGCACACGGCGAGCTGGCCGGCCAACTCGTCAACGCTCGACGCCCGACCTAGATCGGTATCGCCGCGGAGCACTAGCGGGCGGAGGTGATGATCCGCCAATCGCTTCTGGGTGGCGGCCACCTGGTCCGGCCGCGGCGTGCTCAGAAAGATATAGTGCATGCCAATCCAGGGCAGATGGGTCCAGGCCGCATCCTGATACTTGCCGTAGTTCATGATGCGAATCGCCAGCGGATTTGTCAGATGGGTTGCCGACCCCGCGTTGCGAAGTTTGATCGACGCGGCCGGAATGCTGATCAGGTCGGTCCGCGTGTGGTTGCCGGATTTGATCCGGCACAAGGTGTAAACGGTGCCGTCGCGGCCCACGGCGATCGAGTTGACATACAGGGGCCGCTGGCCGTCCTTCATGAAGATTGCGCCTTGGTCAATGTACTTGGCGGTGGGGATATCGTAGGTCACCAGGTGCAGGTCTTCGAGTCCCTTGGCTTCGCCCTTGGCGGTGGTGGCCTTGCCGGTTACCCGCTTTCCGTTGACGTAAATTGGTCCGCCGGTGAGGTAATAGATGGTGCGGCGGTCGGGACCCAAGGCGAAGCCGAGGTATCCGTAGCTGAACTCGTCGTACATGCCGCTCAGCTTTGAGGGCAGCGAAGTCAGGCGTTCCAACACTTCCACGCGGGGAATGCGGGGATCGAAGCGGAATAGGTAGCCGGAATTGCCGTGGACCCCGTAGATAACTTTTTCAGTAGGATGCCAGAACACCTGCCGCCAGTTGTAGCCCATGTGGCCGGGATTGGTGGGGTCATAGAGGCCGAAGTAGTCTTTTCGCAGGTTTTCCCCCTGAACAGTCTCCAGGGTATGGCGGTCGTAGCGGTAGCGGAGGATGTCACCGTCACCATTGGTGAAATAGACGGAGCCATCGGCGGGATCGATGGCGAACGCGCGGCAGATCGTGCGGTAATTGGCCCCCTTGCCGTTTTCGCCGCCCCGTGCCGTGGGCCCGAAATCACTCAAGGTCCCTGTTCCCAGATCGTAAGTGAGAAAACTGCCGGTCGGCCAGGTGAGGCCATACAGCCGTCCGCGGCGGACGTCCATAGTCATGGTGATGATGCCCTCGCCGCCAGGGGCCCGCGCCAGATTAGCGATCTTGCCAGTGGCCAGGTCATAGGAAAGGAAATGCCCGCCCTGATAGGGCTTCCAGCCGGGCGGAGGTGGCCCCATCTTCTCCATGTCGTCAATAATGGCGTAGTAGCCGGTATGGGTGGCAAAATAGAGCCTTCCCTTGCATTCCACGAAATTGCAGTGGATCTTCCCCTGGGCGACGGCCTTCATGCCCTTTTCGCCGCAGGCCTCGGTCAGGTCGCAGATATGGCGGATCTTCTTGGTGGCCGGATCGAAGCAGTACATCTGCCCGGCCACGTTGTACGGCTGGGCGGAAAGGACGTAGTAGATCTTGCCGTCGCTCGGCGCGCCCATGCCGTTGTAGGTGTCGTGAGCCAGCTTGAAGCCCGAATCGTACGTTTCAGCGATCAATTTCGGAAGTCGGGCAGCGGCCACAAGCTGCGCCGGCTCCTGCCCGCGGGCAACCGCCACGGCCATGAAAAGCGTCGCGCAACATCCACAGAACAAACCCGTCCGCGTCGATCCGGCCTGCTGTAGACTCATGCCATCAACCTTTGGGGGAGAAAGGACTGTTTACCAAGCCTAGCAATCGTTCGGCGTTCGCCGAGCAGATGGCGTCCTGTTGTTGGCCGCTCAAGACCGACTCCTTGAGCTTCAGCCGCGACGATTCGAAGGAGAAGAACGGCGCATGGGACCCAAAACAGACGTGGGACAATGGCACTCGCCGCAGCAAGCTCTCCACGCCCGCCACGCCTTCCAGCATGGCGATCTCCAAATATACTTCAGCCGCCCCCGACAGGCCAGTGAGCGGCTCGACGCTGCGCGGCGACTTCACATTCAATAACATCAGCCGTAAGCTGGCGATTCGCGGGACGAGGCCCGCCAGCGGGGCGGGATCGACCGGCGGCAGGCAAAGCATTCGCTGCGCGTTTCGCTCGTCCTCCATGCACAGCGCCAGTTGCACGATCAGACCGCGGCGAGCCGCCCGTAAAAGCAATCGCGCCAACGCGGGATGGTCGAGCTTGTAGCCGTGATAGTTCGGGTGCAGGCGGATGCCCGGCATGTGGTGCCGCTGGGCGCATCGCTGCAACTCGTCCTCCCAGCCGGGCAACAAGGGGTTGATCAAACCAAAGGGAACCAAGAGCCCCTCGCCGTGTGTCCGGCACTGCCGGACCAGGCGGTCGTTCACGGCAGTGGTGTTCTGACACAGCAGGGCGTCGAAACTGCCGGCCCACGCCTGGGTGACGCCGCCACGGCGGAGCCTGGCCACCAGCGCGGCGGGCTCGTCGTACGGTAATCGGCGAGACGGCCAACGCGAGAGACTCACGTTGACGTCAATCAGGCGGTGCGGCTCGTCGTGCTCCGCAGCCCGAGCGGCAGGTGACGCCAGCATGTCGGCCCCGGCGACGGCCGCAGCCGTTTTCAGGAAGCTGCGGCGATCAAGGCCGTGGTGTCCGCTCGAATCGCTCATGCGACCACGCCCTTCCGTTGCAGGATCGGTTGCAGCAGCCGTTTCAGGTTGCCGGCCAGGATCAATCGCCTGGCGGAATCAGGGACATCGGCGTCGAGCACTTTGGCGAGTTGGGAGGCGAAACTTCGCCCGCCACAATCGCTGCCGTAAAGCACCCGCTCTGGCCCGAGCTCGGCCACGGCCATTTCCGCGAAGCCGGCGGTCGGGTCGCCGCCCGATAGATCGGCATAGACGTTGTGGCAGGGCCGGATGGCCTTGAGACCAAGCTCCCAGTTGCCGCCGGAGTGGCCGCAGATCAACGTCACCTTGGGGTGGCGGGCGGCCAGTTCGGCCAGTTCGAAGGGGGTGGACTCGCCCGGAAGGTTGCCGGTGGACTTGATCCAGGTGTGCTGATAGACCGGGACCTTCAACTGCCCGGCGCGCTCGATGATCGGATCCAGCGCCGGCGAATTGCAATGCTCGGCGACCCAGAGTTTCACGCCGACCATCGGTCCGTCGCGGACGCAGCGGTCGATTTCGGCCAGGCTGGCGGCCGGATGCTTGGGACTGAGGTAGACGAATCCGAACGCCCGCCGCGGCCAAGCGCGAATGGCTTCCAGCACCTGGTCGTTGTCTTGGCGGAGTTTTTCGGGCGAGGGGTCGTAGGCGAAGCTCATGCCCATGCACACGCTGAGCCGCGCGATCCCCATGCGATCGGCGTAC
>JAJYGU010000020.1 GCA_021784975.1 Planctomycetota bacterium | reverse complement strand
CTCTTCTACGCGGGGACGGCCTGCTTGCCTTTTCTGCTGGCGAGATTGGCCCCCAAGGCAGCCGGCTTCGATACTCAGTGGTTGCCCGGCTTGCGACGGCATTGGGTATGGTTCCTGGGATTCGTGCTCCTCTTGTTCGTAGCGAGAGGACTTCTGCTGAAACTGGCAGGGTGGAGGGTGAGCGATATTTCGACACGGCGATTTTATGAGTTGGCCACGCCCGTGGGAGTTATGTTCGCTGGAGTAGGGATCATCGTCGTTGCGCCGCTCGCTGAAGAGATCTTCTTTCGCGGCTATGTGCTGGAACAACTCGGAAAACTTACCCGCACGGGCATTGCACTGCTAATGCAGGCACTCCTCTTTGGACTTTCCCACGTTTACACGGTGTACACGCAGGGAGTGCTCATGCGGGGCGTTTTGCTGTATTCTGTAAACGCGTTCCTACTCGGCATGATCCTTGGAATCTGGCGACTCAAGTTTCGCAGCCTTCTTCCCTTAGTGCTTGCTCACGCTCTTTTCAACGCCGCCCTTCTTCCCGATCTGAAAGCCCGCTACGATCAGGCGGTTTACGGCTTACATCCGCACTTCACGATTTCCAAGGAGACGACCTACATTACCCAGCCGTTGCGGAAGGACGGCTTTGTGGATTACGTTGCCGCCTTGAACCGTCGGCTCAGCCAAGGCGTGACGCCGGAGAATAACGTCGCTGTGTTGTTCTGGAAGGCGGTGGGACCGGAAGCAATTTGGCCTGAGTGCCGAAACAACTACTTCCGGATGCTCCGCATTCCGCCGCTTTCCCAGAAAGGTGATTATTTCGTCGACCTGGATCCGTTCCGAACCGGTCGTCACTTCAACTTCGCACAAGAACAGTGGACTCAGGCCGGCACGCGGCCGTGGTCAGCGAAGGACTTTCCCGTGCTTGCCGCGTGGCTGACGGCCAACGAAAAGCCGCTGGCCCTTCTGATCGAGGCGTCGAAGGGCCCGCGTTACTATGATCCGCTATGCGGCGGCGAAGGGGCACCGCTGATCGCCGTTCTCCAGCCAGCCTCTCACCAGTTCACGTATGTTGTTGGTGCGCTATCTGCGCGAGCGATGCTGCGGGTGAACAACGCTGACTGGCAAGGCGCTGGGGAGGATCTCTTGGCCTGCCATCGGCTCGCACGGCTGGTTGGCCAAGGCCCGACGGCGATCGAAGCTATCCATACGCGTTCCGCCGACGAAACGGCCAATGCCGGCGACCGGGCCCTGTTGCATCACGCTCACCTTGACGCGGCCCAAATTACGAGGATGCGCAACGACTTTGATCATTTGCCGCCGATGCCCACGATGGCCGACACCCTCGACACCGGCGAGCGGTTTCTGTATCTGGATGAGCTATCGCACTATTCTCGGCTGGGGCCTGCGTCGCTGACTGAGCTAACTCAGAATCAGTTTGAGAATTTAATGCCAAAAGCGTCCGAGTTGAATCTGAAGGACCTCCGGAATACGGTCAATTCCCTGATTCGTTATAGCGCCGGCACGCCAATCGACTGGGACGTGGCCTTTCGCATGGGCAATGTCTGGTTCGACCGGGTAGTCGATGCCTTTCGCAAAACCAACCATGTCGAGCGGAGGGCGGCCCTGAAGAAGATCGTCGAGGGTCTGCGAGGCATCCGACGGTTGGCCGCGAATGCCGACTCCTTGGACCGGTCGATGCGTGACAATCCACGTCAGGCCCTTTCCGAGCGCGTTGCACAGGTCATGCTCGTCGCATTGACTCTGTCCGTTGCATCGGAAGCCGCCCTCGACGACCGCGCCACCATGATGTCTGAGTTGACCAAGCTCGCCTTCGCCCTGGCCGCCTACCGCGCCGATCACGGCTCATACCCGGCGAAGCTCACCGATCTAACGCCGAAGTACCTCCGGGAAGTTCCCAAAGACATCTTCAACAATGCCGAGCCGCATTACCGGCGAGAGGGCACGGGCTATATGCTCTATAGCGTCGGCGCCAACGGCAAGGATGACGGTGGCCGGGGCTTCGAGAACGGAACCCGGGAGGACGGCACGGTGGATAAGGACTGCGACGACCTGGTGGTCCGCCTGCCTGCCCCCGAACGCAAGTGAACGGCCCAGTGGCAAACGTGGCAGGGTGTAGGTCAGGCACTCCGTGCCTGACGATCTTGTTGGGCCTCTCACGGGTCAGGGATTAGATCGCCGAGCGGCGCTCACCGCTTCTGACGCTGGAACGTCAACACCACGGTCTTGGCACCGGCCTTGATTTCCTGCGGGCGGGGGAGAGTGCCGGTGGACACCCCGGGCGAGGCCATCGGGTTGCTGTAACAGATCCTGAGGGTGTCGCCCTGGACTTCGTAGATGCCCCTGAGTAACGGAAACGTCTTGCGACCACCTCGCATCCTCATTGTGGTCTGTACGTCCAGTGTCTTCGGCGACCGAGTGGCATCGACCACCACCGGTAATTCGCTGGCCTTTCGCTGGCCGCCGACCACCGGGATGACGTACGCTCCTTTCCGATTCTTGAACACGATCGTAATCCGCGGCGCGCCGGCAGGCGAGTCTTTGAAGAGGCCCTTATGCCCGTTCATCTCGCTGGAGACCGGGAGCCACGTCCCTTCGAGTTGCTGCAAGTCGTCCTTAGCGGCGTCCTGCTTTTCGGCGGCCGTGCAAAGAGAGGCAGCCGAAAAGATACTGAGGACAAAGATACTGAGGACAGTCAGCACGCGCACCGAGCAGAGCAATTGGCGAGACATTTCAGTAGCTCCTATTCGTATGAGAGATCGAGACGCAACGTAAATGCCCGGACGGCGGAATTCACCGCGGAGGGCGCTGAGGACGCAGAGGGGAAAATGAAAAAAGTGCAAAGTGCAAAATCACGCCAATCCCTAATCCCTATCTACTTGCCGGCGGGCCGACGCCGATGTCGCTACCGTCGTCCAGCTTTCCACCGTCGTCGCGGAGGTTCTTGCCGACCGAGTATACCAGCCAGCCTTGCGGAAGTCGCTTGACGTGCAGCGGCTCGCCGTTGAAGGGGTCGGTGGTCGCCTCAGCAGGCAGGCCCAGATTGCTCAGTTTCGGTACCTCTTTGCTGCCCGCCGGTACGTGGGCCTGGATCGCATTGAGCACCCGCAGGCAGCGAATCGTAGCGCGTGCACGTGTGACGATTTCATAGGGTGCCTTCATCGCGGGGCAGACCAGTTGCAGAAGAGTCCTCGATGCGGACGACCTCGCGTAGATCCTGCCAATCATTCGGTCGGTCCGTTCGTAAGAACCGCAATTGTGTGTCAGCGCGACATAGGCGTCCATGGCGTCGAGGTATGCCGACTCCGCCTGATTCCATAGGCCACGGCTCAGCAACCAGAAGTTGCGGAGCGGAAAGTTCCGAAAGCTGTTCAGCCCAAAAGCCCGCTCGCTCTTGAGGGCCCAAGCGTATCCTGCCATGCCTTCTTGAACGGCAAGTTCCGCATCCAGCGACTTCCGGACCTCATGCGAGACCGGCCCAGTTTGCAACGCCATGTCAGCGGAGTCGGTTGCAGTCCCCCGCACGGCCATGGCCACCAAGTAGCTGATGATCGTGGGATTGCGGTCAAAATGGCGGGCAAGTCGAAAGATGGCCAATGCCGATCGGACGGCCTCCGACGGATTTCCCTCCAAAGCGAGCAATTGCGACTCAATTTGCAGAAGCCGCGCCGCGCCCTTGCATTTTCGCACAAGGGGCAGCAACTGAGTACCTAAGAAGGAGTTTGCCGGAACCGAATAATCCAGTTGCTCATCGTACTCTGGGCACGCAGCCGCCTTTTGCAGTAAGGGGATCACCCTCGGATGGGCGTCAAACACGGCCTTGACCGACCTCTGGATATCCGCCGGCATCAAGGCGTTCTCGTCGTGCTTGTCTGCCCACTCCCAATACGGCTTCAACTCCTTCTCCATCGCTGCACGATCGACCTCGACCCGGCGGAGATACTTGGCCGCGTTCTGCTCCGGCGGGATCGGTTTTCGGGCCAGATCGGCCAAGGTGAGCGGGTCGCCTGCTGTACGGATCGCCTCCAACTGCTTTTCCAGCCTTGCGTCGGTGCTCCACACGAACCAGGCGTTGACGAGCAACAGGATCGCCACCAGCCCACCCAGTACGAGCCCGGTCCATTTCAGTATCTTCTTGAGGCGTTTCATGGTTGGAATTCCGTCATCGCTTTGTTTCACCGCAGAGGACGCTGAGGGCGCAGAGGGAAAACAACGGGACTCTATCAGACCAACAGGCACCTTGCCTCCGCGTCCTCTGCGTCCTCTGCGGTACTTATCGGACAAGCCGTACGCAATCGCGTTGGGTTCGTTGCCAGCGCATTTGGATCGAGGGCCCTATTGGCCGCGCCGCGGAAATCGGGACGGCCCTTCGAGGTCTTCGACCTTTGGGGATTTGGTTGCGTTTCCGCGAGCAGGCGTTGGAGCATTTCGCAATAGGCCGCGTAGGCCGCGCGCCCATCGCCGGAAGTGCAGGGCGGAGGGCCGAGCAGCCGGGCCATCCGCTGGTCCGACGCCCGGCTCAGGGCGACGTTCAGGCCAACGCCGAGCACAAGCGACACTGCTACGGCCAGCGCTGCGCGGCGAAACACGCGTGACTCGCGGTTCGCCTGTAGTCGCCGCGCCACCACGGCGAGCACCTGCGGGCGAAGTTCCGCCCGCGGCCCGCGGGGCGTCAAGCGGCCGAGCCGTTGTTCGAGATCGTCGTTCATCGCGGCTGCCTCGCAAACCACCTTTGCATCTGCATCACCGCCGTGCGGTATCGGCTGGCCACGGTCCCCTGCGGCAGACCGGTGACGGCGCTGATCTGCTGAAACGTCAGCTCGCCATAGGTCTTCAGTTCCACCACTTCCCGCAACTCGGCGGTTAACTGTGCCAGAGCCACGGCCACGGTTTCCGCGGTCTCGCGGAGCTCCGCATCGAGGTCGTTCGAGGCCTCGCAAAACAACTCCTCGCCGGTCAGCGGCAACGGTTCGCGCTGGCGGCGGGTCTTGCGTTTCGCCAGTCGGGCCGCCTCGTTTCGGGCGACCGTAAAGACATAGGCCGTCAAGTTATCGACCCTGGCCAATTTCCGTTTGTTTCGCGCCAATCGCCAAAAAGTCTCTTGCAGGGCGTCCTCGGCATCGGCCCGGGATCCGAGATAGACCATCAGGTAGTGGCCGACGCGTCCGGCGCAGGCGTCGTAGAGCTCAGCGAACGCCCCCGGATCGCCGCGTGCCAATCTCTGCTGGAGGGTTGCCATCGCGGACGGTTTTCCGGTGCCGGTCGACGCTTCACAAAAATAAGACCCGCGCCGGCAGTGAATTTATCAGAAATTCGCCGCAAATGCCGCCAGAAGTTCACGGCAGAGCCTTAGCGCGGCCTTCGGCCACAACCAAAGGTCCGAAAAACCAGTCCACCACGAAGGTCACGAAGATCACAAGAAAACGGCCGAAAGTGATCCTCTTCGCCTTCGTGATCTTTGTGATCTTCGTGGTTCAGATACATCTGCCATCCTCCGCGGTTCCCCGCGGATGGAATGCTCACTTGGGGGCCAGCGTGCAGATCATTCGGCGGCCGTGGTGCGCCGGCGGGGCCTCGATCTTCGACACGTCGGCCAACTGCTCCAGCACGTCGTCGATCACCTTGCGGCCTTCTTCAACGTGGGCCATCTCCCGGCCACGGAAGATCACGGTGACAATCACCTTGTCTTTGTGGCTTAGGAACTCGCGGGCCTTGGCGACCTTGACCTCGATGTCGTGGTCGCCGGTTTTGGGCCGAACACGGATTTCCTTGATCCTGGTCTGATGAGAGTGTCCCTTGTGCTGCCGCTTTTTCTGCTGGTACTTGAACTTGCCGAAGTCCATGATTCGGCAGACGGGAGGCCGCTCGTTCGGGGCCACTTCGACCAGATCCAACTCCGCCGCCCGCGCCTGCTTGAGCGCCTCGTCGGTGGCCAGAATTCCCAATTGTGCGCCGTCCGCCCCAATGACGCGGACGGGGGTGACGCGGATTTGCTCGTTGATCCGCTGTTTACTTATTACCGGCTCAGGCGGCCTCCATTTTCCCATAAGCAATGCACCTACAAGGACTTTGAAACGCAAGGAAGATCACAGTAGTATTTCCCACCAACGGGGAGATGTCAACCCTCAATCCCCGTTTCCGGTGTCGCCAAGGGGACAGGCACATTTTTCGGCCTTCGCGCCTGCACGATACGGCAGCGTCGCAACGGCCGAAAAATGAGCCAGTCCCCTGCCCCTCAATACTCGTTTTCCGCACTGCCCCGCCCCAGGCCGGCCGAACCTTTGACCACCTGGCGCACGGTCTTCTGCTGGATTTCGTTTTGAAGCTTTTCGACCGCTTCGGCCAGCGGCATGGCCCCCAGGTCGCCCTCAAGGCGGTCGCGGACGGCCACTTTGCCTTGCTCCGCCTCTCGCCCGCCGAGCACGAACATATAGGGCACCAGTTCCAACTGGGCATCGCGGATCTTGGCCCCGATCTTTTCGGCCCGATAGTCGCCGCTTGCCCGCAGGCCAGCCTCCGATAGTCGCCGCTGGACGTCCCGGCCGTACGGTTCCACCTTCTGGCTAACGACCATCACTCGCACCTGCTCCGGCGCCAGCCAGAGCGGAAAGGCGCCGGCGAAGTGCTCGATCAACATGCCCACGAACCGCTCGAACGAGCCGAACGGGGCCCGATGGATCATCACCGGCTGGTGCGGGGCGTTGTCGGCCCCGATGTACTCCAAGGCGAAGCGCTGCTTGCTCGGCAGGTTGTAGTCGAGCTGGACGGTGCCGAGCTGCCATTCACGGCCGATGCAGTCGGCCACCACGAAATCAGCCTTCGGCCCATAAAAGGCAGCCTCGCCCCGCTCGATCTTCATGTCCGGCAGATTCATGTCGCGGCACACCTGTTCCAGGGCCGCTTCGGCCCGCTGCCAGTTCTCTGCGCTGCCCACGTACTTGTCGCTGGCCGGATCGCGGAACCCCAGCCGCACGCGGTAATCGTCGAGGCCCAAGGTTTTGAGCACAAACTGGGTCATCTCGATGCAGCCGCGAAACTCGTCGCCCACCTGGTCTTCCGTGCAGAAGATGTGGGCGTCGTCTTGGGTGAAGCCGCGGACGCGGGTCATGCCGTTCAGCTCGCCCGACTGCTCGAAACGATGCACCGTGCCGAACTCCGCCAGCCGCAAGGGCAAGTCCCGGTAGCTCCGCGGCTTCGACTTGTAGATGGTCACGTGGTGCGGGCAGTTCATGGGCCGCAGCAGATAGCGCTCGCCGTCGGCCATTTCGATGGGCGGAAACTGCGAGTCTTTGTAATACGGGTAATGGCCCGAGGTCTCGTACAGATGGACGTTGCCGATCACCGGCGTATTGACCGGCTGATAGCCGCGGCGAATCAACTCGCCGTAAAGGAAGTTCTCCAACTCGTGGCGGATGACGGCCCCTTTGGGCAGCCAGAACACCAGGCCGGAGCCCACCGCCGGGTCGATCAGGAACAGCTCAAGCTGCTTGCCCAGCACGCGGTGATCGCGCCGCTTGGCCTCTTCCACTTGCCGCAGGTGTTCTTCCAACTCCTGCTTGGAAAAGAATGCCGTGCCGTAGAGCCGCTGCAACTGCTGCCGCGAGGCGTTGCCCTTCCAGTAGGCGCCGGCCACCGAAAGGAGCTTGAAGGCGCCGATCGCCCCGGCGCTGGGCACGTGCGGGCCGCGGCACAGGTCGATGAACTCGCCCTGGCGGTAGAACGAAACGCTCGCCTCCGCCGCCAAGCCCTCGTCGATGTGCTCCACCTTGAGAGTCTGCCCGAGGTCCAGGCACAACTGCCGGGCCTTGTCGCGGCCCATCTCGACCCGCTCGAACGGCTCGTTTTCCCGGATAATCTTGGCCATCTCGGCCTCGATCTTGGGGAAATCGGCCTCCGAGAGCGGATGCTCCATCTGAAGGTCGTAGTAGAAACCGCCGGCCACCGTCGGCCCGAAAGCCAACTGGACGCCCTCGAAGAGCCGCATCACTGCCCGCGCCATCACGTGCGCGCATGAGTGCCGCAGCAAATCCAGCGCCTTGGGATCCTTGTTGGTGATCAGACGCAACGAGACCTGGCCGTCGGCCGGCAATGCCTCGCCGACACCCATCAGCCGCCCGTCGACCTCGGCGGCGAGCGTGGCCTTGGCCAAACGGGGACCGATCTCAGTGGCAATGTCGATCGGGCGAACGCGAGTGGAATACTCCCGGAGGGAACCGTCGGGCAGGGTGACTTTCAGCATGTTCTCCAGCGAACCTCGGTTTCTTCTCCCGTTGGGCGGCGCGTCGATACAAAGGACGCCGACCAGACTCCCCGCAAGGAGGACTTGTGTTTCAAGTATAGATCGAAGTCGGCCGCTAAGGCAAGGGCGGCCGGCCGCGATCGGCGGATTTCGCCCGGACGGACAACGGCAACGGCGGCCTCGACGCCTACCACCGGCAATGGCATCTCGCTACAATGGAGTCAACCTGGGATGGAAAGCCTGACACGGTTGGTCAACGCTTGACGAGGAGCTATGGCCGCGCTTAGCTATCGGACGTTCCGGAACACCGATCCGCCGATCCTTGCCGAACTCTGGCGGAGCCGGGCCGGTCAGCCGGGGCTTCTGCAGCCGGTCTCGCCCGACCTTCTCGAGCAGCTAGTATTCGCCAAGTTGTATTTCGAATACGGCGGCCTGGTCCTGGCCTTCGACGACGGCCGAGCGGTCGGGTTCGCGCACGCCGGCTTTGGCCCCAACGAAAATCAGACTTGGTTCTCCACGGAGACCGGAGTGATTTGCGTGGTGGTGGTCCGGCCGGATTACCCCCAGGCCGGCGAGTTGGCCGGGGGGCTGTTGGAACGCTGCGAGGGCTATCTCTGCCAGCACGGACCCAAGGTGCTCTACGGCGGCGGGGCTTTGCCCTGGGCGCCCTTCTATCTCGGCCTGTACGGCGGCAGCGAACTGCCGGGCGTGCTCGACTCGGATGCCCCGCTGCAGCAGACCTATCTCTCCCGTGGCTACGAGGTGGTCGAGCACACGCTCCTTTTCCACCGCGACCTGAGCGGCTTCGAGTCGGTGATCGACCGGCAGCAGATGCAAATCCGCCGGCAGATGGTAGTCGAGGTGACCAGTGACGCCGCGCCGCGGACCTGGTGGGAGGCCAGCATCTTGGGCCAATTCGAGCTGACGCGGTTCGACCTGCTGCCGCGCGGCGGCGGATCGCCGGTGGCCAGCGCCACCTTTCGCGGCATGGACCCGGGAGCGGCCACTGCCGCCGGCCGGGCGTCGGGACTGATCCACTTCCACGTCGAGGAGGGCTATCGGCAGCGGGGAGTCGCCATCTTCCTCTTGAGCGAGGCCTTCCGCCAGTTTATCCGCCAAGGAATCATGCGGGTGGAATGCCAGGTGCCCGAAAACGACGCCCCGGCAGTGGCCACCCTGCGAAAACTTGGCCTTCAGGTGATCGAGACCGGCCGGCTGTTTCGCAAGCCGGCTTGAGGCCGAAGCCGTTATGCCGCCTTTTCACGCGGCGATTTCTTTTCGCGGGTATCTTTCCAACGGCGGTGCAGCCACCAGTATTGGCCAGGCGTTTGCCGAATCAGTTCCTCCAGCCGGCTGGTATACCATTGGGTCAACTCGCGGATGCTGCCCGGCGATTGCCCCGCCTGGCGAGGATCGAGGGTGGCGTAATGAAACAGCTCGAACTTCATCGGCTCGCCCAGCCGGCGGGCCACACAGATCGATATCCGGGCATTGTTGTCCAACGCCAGCAGCCCGATGGCCTTGTGAGCCGAGGCCGGGCGGCCAAAGAATTCGACCCAGCAACCCTTTGCCCCGGCGTATTGATCGGCCAGAAAAGTCATCGTGCCGCCTTGACCCAACACCTCGACAATCTTGTCGAAACCGCCGTTCTTGGGGATGATGTGCTGGCCGGTACGGCCGCGAAAATCGTTGAGAAAGCGATCGAGGTAGGGATTGTCGAGAGTCCGGGCCACGGTATAAGTGGGGAAGCCGAGCACGCCCAGCACGTAGCCGCCCACCTCGAAGTTCCCCAAGTGGGCAGTAACGATCAACGTCGGGCGATCGTCGAGCAGATTGTGCACCAACTCCTTTTCGTCGGCCAAGCGGACGTGCTGCCGCCAGTTGGTTTCGTGGATCTTGCGGGGCGTGTGGGCCACTTCCAGCACCAGCAGGAACAGATGCTCCCACATCTGCCGGGCCAGCCCGTGCCGTTGGACAGCCGACAGCTCCGGAAACGCGTGGGCCAGGTTGTCGTCCACCACCGCGGCCCGAATTCGCAGCACGTCGCAGAACAGCCCACCCAGCCAGCGGGCCATCCGCCGGCCGGTCTCCATCCGCAGCGCTTGCACGACGCAGATCAAGATTCGGACTACTACGTAGACCAGAAAATCGACGAGTTGCTGGCCGCGCATCGGCATTCCTGCTGCAAGGGTTCGACCCCAATTGTCGCAGAACGAAGCGGGCAGGAAAAGACGGATTTCGTTTCGGCAACCGCAATAGCCACAACCGCCCCACCGCAACGGTTGGGAAGGTGTCTTATCGGGGACCCGGCTTGTCTCCGATTGCCGCGGCGGCGGCCAGCCGCGTAGACTTTTCTGTTGGCCCGATTTCGACCGGATGAACGGTCGCCGGGCTGCGCCGGTTGGTGTACCCATTTTTGGAAGGAGTTGACGTATGCCCCTAGCCGCCGAACGACAAATGGAACATATCGGTGAAACCTGCACCGTGGCGGATTGCGTCCACGATCTGGTTCAGGTCTTCAGTGGGCGGATCAACTGCGTTTGGCGTTACGATCAGTACATCGCCAACGCGGAGGGCAAATCGGAGTTGCAAGACTTCTGGCGGACCATGAAACGGCAGGATCAACAGGCCTGCGACCGCATCAAGCAACTGCTGGCCAAAGAGCTCCAGTGCAAGAGCTCCTAAGCCGATAGGTGGCCCAACGGTCAGACGGGGCTTGGCACGTCCTGGAGCCCGACCAAGCGCGCGGGACAGCGATCGGCCGTGCCGGTCAGTGCCCAGGGCGTGCCCGACCGTCAGCGGAGGCTGAGGCGCCGCGTCAGAATAGGCTGACCCTATTTGTTAGCCAGAAATCCGAAGCCGGCCCGACTTTTTCCCGCCCTCAGCGCGAAGAAGGGACTGTCCATTTCTATCGGCCAGCCTGCTACTTGTCTTCCCCGGTGCTCGGCGTTAAGCTGCAAGTTCAGCGGAGAATATGCTATGTCCCATGCTACCCCCCAAGACGCCCATGCTTGCAGCCGGCGTCAAATGCTCAAGGCCGCCGCCGTGACGCTGGGAGCCACTCTTGCACCCGTCTCGCTGGCTGGGACTGCGGAACGGTCGGCCCCCACGCCCCATCATTTGCCAAGCGGCAAGGTTGACCATCAACAAGCCTCGCTCATGCAAATCGGTATCCTCCTAAAGACGTTTTCCCGCCCCAATCTGGAAGCCTACTTCGACGCGGCCAAATCCTACGGGCTGGATTGCGTGCAACTGGAGATGGAATGCGCCGGGCTGGCGCCGATGCCCGATGCGATTGCCCCGGAACTGGCGGCTCGAATCCGCCGCACGGCGGCCGAACGCAAGATGACGATCGCCGCCGTGCAGGGCACGTTCAATATGTGCCACCCGGACCCGGCCCACAGGGCGGCCGGCCTGCGCGGGCTGAGGGTGTTGGCCGCCGCCTGCCCGCAGATGGGCACCTCGAAGATTCACATCTGCACGGGCACTCGCAGCCGAATCAACATGTGGATGCGCCACCCCGACAACGACTCGCCAGCGGCGTGGCGGGACATGTCGGCCTGCATCCGCGAGGCGGTGGCCATTGCCGAGCCGTTCGGGGTGGTTTTGGCCTTCGAGCCGGAGGTCAACAACGTGGTCAACTCGGCCCAAAAGGCTCGGCGACTGCTGGATGAAATCCGCTCGCCGCACTTAAAGGTGACCATGGACGCGGCCAATCTGTTTCACGCCGGCCAACTGCCGCACATGCGCGAAGTGCTCGACGAGGCCTTTGCGTTGCTGAGCCAAGACATCGTTCTGGCACACGCCAAGGACCTGAACCACGACGGCGATGCCGGCCACTTGCCCGCCGGACATGGAAAGCTGGACTACGACCGCTACCTCACGCTGCTGCACGGCTGCGGGTTCAAGGGGCCCCTGTTGTTGCACGGCCTGAGCGAGTCGCAGGTGCCCGGCTGCGTGGCTTTCTTGCGGGAGAAGCTGGCCCGCTTGGCCCGAGCCGAGACGCCCTCGCCATGATTCGATCGAGGCTTGCCGCGGGACTGGCGCTGGCGATCGTCGCGGCGGCAGGTTGCCGACAGAAGCCGGCGTCGCCGCCGGCGGCAAGACTGGCGGACACAAGGCCAGAGCCTACCACCCAATCCCGTTCGCCGCAGCCCGCGATCGCAAACCGCGCTTTCGTCGGCTCGAAGACCTGCCAGGACTGCCACGCCGATTTCTACAAGCTCTGGCGGGCGTCGTGGCACGGTCTGGCCATGCAGCCGTACACCGCCCAACTGGCGAAATCTGCGCTGACGGCCCAGCACCAAGACATCGCCATCGCAAAGCGGCGCTATCGCGCGGAAATCTCTGAAGGCAACGGCTTCATTCGAGAAGTCGGGCCGCAGGGTGAACGCAAATACCCGATTGCCCAGGTGATGGGCGGCAAGAACGTTTATTACTTCTTGACGCCGTTGGACCGCGGCCGATTGCAGGTGCTGCCGCTGGCCTACGACGTTCATAAGAAGGCCTGGTACGACATGGCGGCCAGCGGCGTCCGGCACTTCCCCGACCGCCGCGACCAGGCCCTCGATTGGACCGACCGCATGTTCGCCTTCAACACCACCTGCTTCAACTGCCATGTGACCGAATTGGCCACCAACTACGACCTGGCCAGCGACACCTATCACACCACCTGGTCGGAGCCGGGCATCAGTTGCGAGTCGTGCCACGGCTCGGGCCAAGAGCACGTCCGCGTTATGGAGGGAGCCGAGGCGGGCGACCAAAGGGGACAGTCCCATTTTGGGGGCCAAAGGGGACAGTCCCATTTTGGGGGCCAAAGGGGACAGTCCCATTTTCGCGGCCTCGTGCCGCGAAAATCGGGACAGTCCCCGCCGCGAAAATCGGGACAGTCCCCGGTCCGGGACATCAAAATCATCCGCGCCAAGGACCTTACGCCGCGGCAAATGAACGACCTCTGTGCCACCTGCCACGCGAAGATGATCCCGCTCTCCTTGACGTTCTCGCCGGGCGATAGGTTTTTCGATCACTTTGACCTGGTAACGCTCGAACACCGCGACTTCTACCCCGACGGCCGCGACCTGGGCGAGAACTACACCTATACTTCGTGGCGGATGAGCCCTTGCGCCCGGTCGGGCGAGCTGGACTGCAACCACTGCCACACCCCTAGCGGTCGGCCGCGATTTGAGTCCGGCCAATCGAACCGGCTGTGCCTGCCATGCCATCGCAAAGAGGTTGATCGGTCGGCGGCGCATGGACATCACGCTGCCGGCAGCCAAGGGAACCAGTGCATCGCCTGCCACATGCCCATGACCCGCTTCGCCGCCATGGGCCGCAGCGACCACTCGATGCGGCCGCCGACACCGGCCACCACGATCGCCTTCGGCTCGCCCAATGCGTGCAACCTGTGCCACACGGACCACGACGCGGCGTGGGCCGACCGTTGCTGTCGCCAATGGTACAAGCCGGATTACCAGGCCGAAGTGCTCCGCCGGGCCGACCTGCTCGACCAGGCCCGGAAACAGCGGTGGCAGCGTCTGCCGGCGATGCTGGCTGAAATCGAAAGCCCAGGCGGCGATGAGGTTTACAAGACCTCGCTGGTGCGGTTGTTGCAGGGCTGCGAAGATGAGCGGAAATGGCCGGCTCTGTTGCGGGCTTTGCAAGATGCGTCGCCGCTGGTGCGCTCCAGCGCAGCAACGGCCTTGGGCGGACACCTGTCGCCCGACGTGCTTGAAGCCTTGTTGAAAGCCGCCGGCGACGAGTCGCGCCTGGTGCGGATCCGGGCGGCGATGGCGCTGGCGGCCGTTCGGCCGCAGTCGCTCGCGGATCCGGCCACGCGTGCCAACCTTGATCGGGCCACCCGCGACTTCATGGCCGCCATGCTGGCTCGGCCCGACGATTGGGCCTCGCACAGCAATCTGGGCAATTTCTACCTGGAGAGCCGCGATTTCCCGGCCGCCGCCGCCTGTTTCGAGACCGCGACCAGGCTCGAACCGCGGCGGATCGGTCCCCTGGTCAACGCCGCCATGGCCTACAGCAACCTGGAGCAGAACGACCGGGCCGAGCTATGTTTGCGGCGGGCACTGAAGATCGAACCCGGCAACGCGGCCGCCAACTTCAATCTCGGCCTGCTGCTGGGTGAGCAGGGCCACATGGGAGAAGCGGAGCAGGCGCTCAGGACCGCGCTGAAGACCGATCCGCAAATGGCGGCGGCGGCCTACAATCTGGGGGTAATTGTCAGCAAGAAGAACCTCGACGAGGCCGTTCGCTGGTGTCAGAAGGCCCATGACCTGCACCCCAATGATCCGAAATACGCCCGCACGCTGGCCTTCTACCTGCGGCAAAAAGGAGACGTCGCCGCGGCCGTCAAGCTGCTCCGCCAAGTGATCGAAGCGACGCCCCTTGATCTCGACTCCTATTGGCTGCTTGGGGAGATTTACGAAGAGCGGCACGATCTTTCTGCCGCCGCCGAAGTCTACCGCAGCGGGTTGAAACTGGACCGGTTGCCGTCGGCGGCCCGGGCCGAGTTCGAGGCCAGGCTGCGGGCCGCCGAGTCCCGGCGGAACGAGCCCACGCAACATTCGGGCGCCAGCAACAAGTGAAGGCGTCAACTTGTGCGAGATGTACCGTGCTTCAGGGTTTTGCCGCATCGCTTGGCGGCAGCGATGAGGCGGAGCGGGGCAGTTCACCGCAAAACTCGCTGCCGAGGAGGTCGATACACAGACTAATGGCGGCGTGGAGCGAGGGGGATGGGTGGCGGAGAGTCGCAGGCCGGGCACGCAGCGCGGCGCATCTGGGAAGGCGTTATCGCCACGGTGGCGGGGGGATTGATCGTCTGGTGGGTGACCCGCACCGCCCCCGAGCGAGCCATTGCCGCCCGGGGCACGACGGCGGTTGGGGTCACACGGTCCGTTCCGCTCCCTGCGCCGCCGAAGGGCCCTTCGTTGGCCGCTAGGGCGAGCGCTCCGAGACGCCAGGGTCCTGCGCCGAGAAGGGCCGCGCACACGTCATTGCCCGCCCCGATCACGAGACCGCCTGCGACCATCCGACCTGTACCGGCAAAGGCCGCACCATCGGTCGCCGCACCGACCCAGGTACTGGGCCACACCGAGTATGGCAACTTAAGGCGCGCGGGCGTCTCGCCCGCTACGGCGAATGCGGGCGCGACGGTCACGATTGGAAAAGCCGTCGAGACGCCCGCTGTAGCAAAGGCGAGCGAGACGCCCGCGCTCCGTGGTGGGCATTCAACCACGCCGGAGTCTCCGAAGATCGAGGGGCCGGCCATCCCCGACATTACGACAGCCGTGCCGGTGCGAGCGGCTCTTACCGCGGCCAGCCCCTTGCCGTCCCTGACGGCGACAGGGGCAAAGCCAACGCCACTGGCCCGCGCGGACGCCGTGGTTGCGGCCTCGCCTGTCCGGCGGGCTGCCGTCGTCTTAGCTGGGAACGGTAGGCCGCCCCGGGCCGCCAATTCGCTCGGGTCGCTCCTGTTGTACGAGAACTTCTCGCGCTACCGCGAGGGGCAGGCCACCGATTGGGGGCCGAACAGCTTCGTCAACATCGGCCCGGACGGCCGCCACTGGCTGGTGGCCTTGAGCGAAGGGGCGCACCCGGTGGGCCGCGACGTGTATCTTCCCAACGCGTTTCACCTCGAATGCCGCTATGCGGTGGGCATGTCGGAAGTGACCCGCGGGATCTTCGGCTGGTGGAGAGAGCCGGTGGTGAGCAAGATCTCCTTCCGGAACCGCCGCGGCGGCAGCTACACCATCGAGTGGGTCATTCGCTGCGGGAACGACCCGCTGCGGCTGAATCCGTTGGGCTCCCCGTCGCTGTACGCCAAGAAATACTATCACCACCTCAAGTTGCCCGACGGCACCGCCAACGAGGTCAGCGTCCCACAGCCGACCGGCATTCTGCGGATCGAGCGGGACAATCGCCTAGTCACGGTGTTTATTGATGGTCGGGCGGTGGTGGCGGGAACCATGAGTCCGATGGGGCTGCTGGTCGGATTCGAGACCGAGGTGGTGAAGGCCGCCAGCGGCAGCTTGGCGCTGACCGAGGTCAAGATTGCCCGGTAACTCTAGCCTGCCAGCCGCCGCACGCTTTCGCCCGGCGGGACCGCCAACTGCCGTTGCGGCCGGTGGCGGAATTGCATCAGGTAGGCGTCTTCCGGCGTATCGGCGTAGTAATCGCGGAGCACGGAAACAGCCCGGAAGCCGTTTTCCCGGAAGAACAATTGGGCCGGCAGGTTGGTCTCGCGCACGGAGAGAATGATCCGGTTGCGCCGCTGCGAGGAGAGCTTGGCGGTCAGCTTGGCGATCATCTGGCAGCCCACCCCACGTCGGCGGAACTCGCCCACGACCGCAAAATTCAGGACGTGGATGCGATTCTTCTCCAACTCGTAGATCATGAAACCGACAACGCGGTCCTCGTGCTCGGCCACCATGCCGATGCAGTTGCGCTGTCGCAGGCAGCGGATGAAGTCGTCCTCGAGCCAAGGGAACTCGAACCCTTCGCGCTCGATCGCCAAAACCTCCGGCATGTCGCGGCGTATCATCCAGCGGATGTGGACGCGGACTTCCTGCTGTTGCTCGATGTGCACGCTGGCCTCCTTCCTTGTCGGCCCGTCTGCGGCCCCGCGCGGGACCACGGCGGTC
>JAJYGU010000361.1 GCA_021784975.1 Planctomycetota bacterium | reverse complement strand
AAAACCCTGAGTGGGTTCGGGACCAAGAGGTCGCTGGTTCAAATCCAGTCGCCCCGACTTTGCGGCGAAATAAGCCCTTTGACAAGAATGTCGAAGGGCTTTTTCCGTATAGGGGCTAGAGTTGCGTCATCGAGGATCACGTTCAAACGGACAGGTTCAAGCAGATCTGATCGGACTCACACGGCGTTCGCTGAAGCTGGGATATCAAACCCCGCAACTTCTTGACAGTGAATGACTAGTGAATGACTACAGAATCCTATTGATGGGCACAGGACCAGGAGAACCGTATACTTCTATAGCTAGCGGAGGTGGCAGTTGGGCAAGGATGTGACGAAACTCGAGCGCCGGCGGTTTCTCCGGCTGTCCGCCGCCGGTGCCGCGAGCTTGGCCGTCGGAAAATTGCCAGCGATCGGCGCGCGGCCAACGGCGGCGGCCATGAGCCATCGGCGTCGCATCGAAAACGCTCTGGCGGGCAAGGAGACCGACCGATTGCCCTTCGGCTTCTGGTGGCACTTTCCCAACTGCGACCGCTCCCCGCGACGATTGGCCGAGTTGTGTCTGGCGTTGCAGGAGAAGCTCGACCTGGATTTTATCAAGTTCTCCCCCTACGGCCTGTATTCGGTGGTGGATTGGGGCGTCACGCTGGATGTTCGCGGCGGCATGCAGCCCCCGGTGCAATCGCATTATGCCGTCACGAAGCCAGACGATTGGAGGAAACTGCCAAGATTCCGCGGCACTGAAGGCGAATACCTGGTGCTCCTCGAATCGCAGCGGATCGCGCTCAGCGAGATGCGCCAGCGAGTTCCCTTGGTCCAAACCGTGTTCAGCCCACTGACCTCTTGCCTGAAGATGGCCGGCCGAGAGACCTTGCTGGCTCATCTCCGCCACGCGCCGCAGGCGGTCCATGCCGGTCTGGAGGTCGTCGCCGAAACGACGCGGCGCTTTGCCGCCGAGGTGATCGCCCGTGGGGCTGACGGGCTGTTCTTTGCGAGTCAGACGGCCAACGCGGGCTATCTCACCCGCCCCGAGTATGCGGAGTTTGCCAAGCCCTACGACCGGATCGTGCTGGAGGCTGTGGCGGGCCGCTCCTGGTTCAACATCCTTCACCTGCACGGCCCACGCCCCATGTTCGATCAGGTGCTCGACTATCCGGTTCAAGCGTTCAACTATCACGACCGGGAAGCCGGGCCGCCGTTGTCGGCGATGCGGAAGAGGACCCGCAAGTGCCTCATCGGCGGAATCGCCGAGAATACCACCCTGGTCCAGGGCACGCCGGCCGAGGTCGATGCCCAAGTCCGTGATGCCTGGATGCAGGTCGACCGGCGGGGTCTGATTCTGGGTCCGGGCTGCGTGGCCAACCGCGAAGCCCCCGCGGAAAACCTATTCCAGCTTCGCAAGAGCGTGGAAGCCACGGCGGGCCGGTGAAGGTAGGCCGGGCAGGCTGGGCATCACAACTTGCAATGCCTTGACAGCCACCGAGCATGGGATTATTGATAGGGACATCGGGCACCGACTTGGCGATAGCCGCTTTGTTGATAGGCACTGCCTACCTTCCATCGGTCGTGCCTTTCAGACCACGCTGCCTACCAGGATCTTTCTCGTTGGCAAGAATAGTCCACCTGCCGACCGAACCCCGAACGAGAAACCCGAACCCCGCGAGGCTGTCATGCGCAAAGCAACCCATGCCCTGTTCACGCTCTCACTAGGCCTATTCGCCGCGGCAGGCGGCTGGGCGGAGCCTCCGGCGTCGATCAAGGCTGGAGATGGCCCATACCAGGTGTGCCGGGTCCTTCATGTTGGAGGGACGGGCGGTTGGGACTACCTCACGGTGGATGCCGAACACCAACTGCTCTATGTCCCGCGGACCACCCATACCATGGTACTCCAGGCTGCCACCGGCAAGATGGTTGCCGACATTCCTGGCCAGCGGCGCAACCACGGCGTTGCGATCGCCCCCGGCGTCGGGCGTGGTTTCATCTCCGATGGTCTGGATGGCTCGGTCACAGTCTTCGATCTTAAGACCAGCCGGGTTCTCGGCAAAGTCAAGGCCGACCTGGATGCCGACGGCATTATTTACGACCCGGTTAGCCGCAAGGTCTGGGTGAGTTGCGGCGATGCTGGTGCCGTGGTTGCCATATCGCCCGACGTCGATCCTCGGCACGGCAAGGCGGACGCGGCCGTGGCCCTGGGAGGCAAGCCCGAGTTCCTGGTGGCTGCGGAAGGCAAGGTCTATGTCAATCTAGTGAACCGAGACCAGGTCGCAGTGGTTGATGCCAAGCTGAGGAAGGTCGTTCAGAAGTGGTCCACCGCTCCCGGCGGCCACCCGGTCGGCCTTTCGATGGATCAGGCGGGCCATCGGCTCTTCATTGGTTGCCGAAACCCGCAAAAGCTCATCGTCATGAGCACGGACGACGGCAGAGTCGTGGCCGATCTGCCGATCGGCGCCGGCGTCGATGCCACCCAGTTCGACGGAGACGCGTTTGCGAGTTGCCAAGACGGCACGCTCGCGGTCGCCCGCGAGACTTCGCCGGGCAGGTTCGCGATCACCCAAACCGTCCGGACGCGACCGGGCGCCAGAACCATGGGAATCGATCCGAAGACCCGCATGCTCTTCCTTCCCACCGCGGAGTTGACCCGGCAAAAGCATGTGAGGGGGCGACCGATACCCAAAGCCGGCTCATTCATGATCTTGGTCGTGGGGCCGTCGCCGAGGTGACCAGCGGAAATCCTCGCTGGGCTGGCAGGGCCGTTGGCACGGCGACTCTCAGGTTTTCTGGGGCGCTTGGATGTTGGCAAGATGCAGCAGCGAACACATCCAAGACCGGTCATTTTTCCGCGATGTTGGACCATCTTGACGCATTGATCATTATGTGTAAGATTATGTGTAGAGAATAGCTTGTGATCCGGTGAGGGAGACATGCCCACGAACCTAGCTATTGACGACCAGTTACTTCGCCAAGCGGTGCGGCTCGGCAAGCAACGCACGAAGCGCGCGACGGTCAACGAGGCGTTGCGCGAATATGTCCAGCGGCGGCAACGCTTGAAGGCGGTCGAGCTGTTTGCCACGATCGACTTCGACCCGTGCTTTGATTACAAAGCGGAGCGCCGACGGTGATCGTCCTCGACACCTCTGTTCTATCGCTTGCCTTTCGTCGTCGGCGTCGAGGGGCCGGCGATCCCCCGACGGTCGCCGCGCTGCGAAAACTGATTGCCGACGACGTACCGTTGGCCGTGCCGGGCATCGTGCTCCAGGAATTGCTTTCCGGCGTCCGCGACCGCGAGCAATTCCGAAGACTGCGGGCGTCGAGGGCGGGATTTCCCGTGATACTGGCCCAGGAGGCTCACCATGTTCGGGCGGCGCGGATCAATAATGCCTGCCGCAGCCACGGTGTGGTCTGTTCGGCAATCGACGCGCTTATCGCCGCCGTCACCATCGAGAGCGACGGATCGCTCTTTACCACGGACCTCGACTTTCAGCGGATTGCCCCCCATTGCGGTCTGAAGCTGGCCGGACTGTTGCGGAAGGACGAGAGGTAAGGGTGCCTGGGGGGAAAATCTGAGTCCGCTATGGGTCGA
>JAJYGU010000412.1 GCA_021784975.1 Planctomycetota bacterium | reverse complement strand
CCGCAATCGTTCGAGTTCGACCGCAAGCTACGGCGAGTTCGGGGCGCTGGCTGGATTCGAGGTGGCGCTGAGTTGCGAAAGGACTTGCAGCAGCCCGTTCAAGTGGGCCATCCGCGGGCCGAACCGATCGACGAACTCGTTCAGCATGAATTCGCCGTCGAGGAGGTTTTCATAGTTGGCGTTGATTTCTTGAGTCAGCGATTCCAAAAACTCCGTCTGCACGCGGCCCAATGCCTCGGCGGCCGCCCGGCAGTTTCGGGCCAAGCGGGGGTTGGCTTGCTTCCACTGGCCGAGCTCCGTCGCCCGCTGCTTCTGGGCCGTGCTGAGATGACCGATCATCTCTTCGAGCAACTCATTCTGGCGGTCCTGGGCGGCCAATAGCTCGCGGAGCAGTCGAGTTTGTTCCATCTCCTGGTTCCTGGCCACCTGGTGCGGCGGGCCCGCGTACGAGGCTTGCGAGACATCGATCTGGCTGAACAGAGGGGGACGTGGCCGCGGCTGCTCTTGACTCATGGGCACCATTCCTTTCGCCTTTCAGTATAACCAGCCGGTCAACTATTTGTCGAGCAGTCGGCGCGCGACTGCTCGGCTGTTTTTGCGCCGCGGGGCCGCTGGCCGTCGTCACATTTTGCAGATACCAACCTAAAGTCACGGCCCGCCCTTGCCCGATTCCCCTGGAAGTTTGTCTCTCGGGCTGTTCAGCGCAGGCAATCTACGGACCCTGGGAAAGAAATCACATTTGAGGTCCCGATGACGAACGACCGTGCTAAGTCCCTACCCACCCTAGGGTTTCTCACCGTGGTCGAGCACCCTCAGTATGGGCTGTTCGGCGGCTATCTGCTACTGAACCTGGCAGGCCGGCCGTTGGAGTTCCATTGCACCACCCCGGTCAAGCCAAATCGGGCCGAAGAGATCCTCTACGGTCCAACTCTGGAAGCGTTCCTCTACGGCGAACAGATCGGACAAACACTGTTCAAGCAGGCCAAGTCGGAACCCCTGGTCCTGTGCACCGATCGGGCGGCGGCCCTGGCGACCCGCGAATTTGTGGCCGTTCCCATGGTGCTGGTTCTTGGAGCGGAACACGAGGCCAAACTCGATGCCGCGCCCAACGGCGCAAACAGCCCGCCGGTCGGCCTCGTGCCCGATGCAACAGCGGACCGCATCCCCGAACCAATCCGTCACCAAGCTACCTTCCTTCGTCTGGATGCAGCCCACCATGGCGGTCCGCGCCTGGCCGTCTTTCGGCTCGGCCGGAACCGATTGGCCTTGCCTGAAGATGCCGGCGACGATCGCCGCCAGATTGCCGACCGGCTGGGCGACCTGGCCGACAGCTTGGATTTGGCCGAGCCCTTTGATCGCATCCGGGCGGCCATTGAAGAAGCTCAGCAGGCGTTGCCATGAACGGGCACGATTGGCATCCGCCGCCGCCGCCCACGGTGGCCAGCTTCGAATTCCCACAGGCTAGTTCCGCGGTCGCGGTGCATACCGAGCCTTCGCTGCGTCAGCCTAGGTCCCTCGAGGCTCACACGCCGAACTTCGTAACGGCTGCTCCGCGGGCCATTTCGATTGCGATCGCTCGTCCGGAAATCCACGTTCGCCATTACCGGTTTGCGCCGCCTGTGGAAACGCCGGTATCCGAGGCGGTCGCGTGGTCGGTACTCCGGACGGCGAGGTCGAATCTCGGCTCGTCGCCACCGTCGTCCGTCCGACCCTTGACGAGCACAACCCGCATCAAACCGCCATGCGATCTGGTAAAACTCGAGGATCGGCTGCACTACTTGCTTCAGCCGCCGTTGGAATCGCTGTTGGCGGAAGGGGCCTTGTCGTTTCCGTTCCGCCCGTTCCCGTTTCAATTTGAAGGGGTTGCCTTCTTGTATCCGCGGCAGGCCGCCATTCTGGCCGACGAGATGGGGCTGGGCAAGACCATGCAGGCCATCACCGCCCTTCGCCTTTTGTTGCGCCGCGGCGAGGTTCGCGACGTGCTGCTGGTCTGCCCCAAGCCGCTGGTGACCAATTGGCAACGCGAGTTCGGCCTTTGGGCGCCGGAGTTGCCGGTCATGGTGATCGAAGGCGACCAGCCACGGCGGCATTGGCAATGGCGCCAGTCGGACGTCCCGGTTCGCATCGCCAACTACGAGCTGCTCCTTCGCGATCGCGAGCTCTGGGAAGGTCAAACCGTGAGGGAAAGCGGCACGAGCCGCTTGCAGTTCGACCTGGTGGTGCTCGACGAGTCACAACGCATCAAGAATCGCGACAGCGCGACCAGCCAGGTGATCCGTTCGATTGCACGCCGCCGCGGTTGGGCGCTAACCGGTACGCCGGTGGAAAACAGCCAGGAAGACCTGGTGGGCATCTTTGAATTTCTCGCCCCCGGCTTCCTCTCGCCCGACATGAAGCCGCGGAGCATGGGCCGGCTCATCGGCGACTACGTCCTCCGCCGCACCAAGGAGCGGGTGCTTGCCGAGCTGCCACCCAAGCTGGTTCAC
The DNA here is from genome assembly GCA_021784975.1 of Planctomycetota bacterium. GTDB lineage: Bacteria > Planctomycetota > Planctomycetia > Pirellulales > Thermoguttaceae > JAJYGU01. The sequence continues at coordinate 1,107 of JAJYGU010000412.1, read as the reverse complement.
GACGCCCCGCTCGAACTAACCGCCGAGCAGCGCGAGAGCTACCGGCTGGCAGAAGAGGAGGGCGTGGTGCGGCTGACGGCCCTAGGCGACTCGGCCACCATTCGGCACGTCTTCGAACTGGTGTTGCGGCTGAAGCAGATCTGCAACTTCGATCCGGCCACCGGCGCCAGCGCGAAGCTGGAACGGCTGGAGGCCGACCTGGAGGAAATCACCGGCAGCGGCCGCAAGGCAATCCTTTTCAGCCAGTGGGTGGGCACGTTGCGGCGGCTGGCCGACCGGCTCGGCCGCTTCGGTCCGCTGGAGTATCACGGCCAGGTGCCGTCCCACCGCCGCGACGCCGTGCTTCAACACTTTCGCAAGGCCGGCGATTCCCATCTGCTGCTAATGAGTTACGGGGCCGGCGGCGTCGGCTTGAACCTGCAGTTCGTCAACTACGTGTTCCTCTTCGACCGCTGGTGGAACCCGGCCGTCGAAGACCAGGCGATCAACCGCGCCCACCGCATCGGCGTCGACGGCCCGGTCCACGTGACCCGCTTTCTCATGCTCGACACGATCGAAGAACGCATCGATCGGGTGCTGCAAGAGAAACGAGACCTGTTCGACGCGATCTTCTCCGCCGCCGAAAGCCGCCGCAAGCTGACCTTGACGCAAGCCGAGCTCTTCGGGCTCTTCCAACTCAAGTGCCCCGCCGGCCCGATCGACGTGGCCGCATAGCTCGTCCAAGTGAAGATGGGTTGGCATTGGTGCTTCCCAGATCGCCAATAGCGAACCTGTCCCGTTCTGGGCCGCACAAGAACCTGCACTTGACGGGCACCGCGACATACGTACATTGTAAATATGGCAGGCATCGAATTCACCTGGGACGAAAGGAAGGGCGGCATCAACCGTCGGAAGCATGGGGTAAGCTTTGGGGAGGCCCAGACGGCCTTCGCTGACGAGAGGGCGAAGCTCTATTATGATCCGGATCATTCAGAGGACGAGGACCGCTTCATCCTGCTCGGCATGAGCATGAGATTCCGCGTGTTGGTGGTCTGCCATTGTTGCCGGGAAAGGGAGACTGTCATCCGGATCATCTCGGCTCGTAAGGCCGACAAACAGGAAGAAGCG
>JAJYGU010000300.1 GCA_021784975.1 Planctomycetota bacterium | reverse complement strand
AGACGAGCCTCTCGAAGGAAACGGCCTGAAGAAGGACGTGGCTCCGTCAGGCCATCTCGTAGCCCGAAATCACGGCCGTTTCCCAGCCCGCTCCGAGTCCGGCCACTTGCGGAGGAATTGACGCACCGCCTTGGCAATGCGGCCGACCTTGCATCATCCGAGGCTCGGGCACTTCAAGCAGTACCGCTAAACCGGATTCCGAGTGCGAAAGAGGCGCGGATCTTCTTGAGTCACAAGTCTGTGGATAAGCCGCTGGTTTACCGGTACTATCACGCCCTCAAAGAGGTTGGGTTCGCCCCGTGGCTTGACGAGCCCAGTATGGCGGCAGGCGCTGAATTAGAGCGGGAGGTCTTGCGCGGCTTTGAAGAGTCATGTGCGGCAGTGTTCTTCATCACGGAGAGCTTCAAGGACGAGAAGTACCTCGGCGCGGAGGTCCAGTACGCCATAATGGAGAAGCGGAAGAAAGAGAAGAAGTTCGCAATTATCACCCTGAGATACTCGAACGCTGCCCCCGTGCCCGGCCTGCTGAAGCCGTATGTCTATCGCGACATCGAAAACGACTTAGAAGGGTTCCATGAGCTTGTGAGAGCCTTGCCTATCGAGTTGGGGCCGATTCGATGGAAGGCCGAAATTGTCGGTTGATCGCCCAGAATACAGAAGACGCCGCATCATCGGGGCAGGATGACCTCTGTTTGATGACCAAAACTCCGTTGCGTGGCGCATAGTCCGCGGACTCTGATGACGCCTGGTGGGAGGGGTGAGTCGGCGAGGCAATCAAGCCGCTTTACTGCTGGCAATCGAGCAGCGTCAGGATGGCCCGACGAATGGACGCGGCGAGTGTGGGCCAGGCGGCGACAACGTGGGCGAGATCGGGCGGCAGAGAGGTTAGATCGGCAACTGCACCGCCTTCGGCAGAAGGGCTTGAATTTCCCGCGTTTTCCGGGTATGTTCGAGCCCCGTGCCCTCCGCCTTGCAACTCATTGCGCCGGTTCACATAGCGTCTCAGAGCTTTTCGAATAGGTCGCTATTTCGGGCGAACGCTTTCTTGCCTTCTGGCGACCCTTCTCGGTGCAAATCGCTGCCGACGGTAACGCCAGGCGGCGAATTGCAAGGCAGCAGAGTGCGCGCCTTTTCGGACATCTCGGCACCATTGTGGGCACCTTTTTCAGGCTCGGAAATCACCAGCCACGCGACGCCGAGGGCCGGGATTTCCAGGGGAACCTGTACCCAATAGCCGCGGTCGAGCGCGTAGGTTGCCGGCGGGCTCTCTCCGCGGCGGACGGCTGCCCGGTCGGTCAAGCCCGTGTAGTAGAGCGGCAACTTCAGCGTCCGCTTGACCGAGTGTGGCAAGGGGTTGTAGACCATTGCCAGCCCCCTTTCCTTCAACCGCGGGTTGACGTGCAGCAGGCAGTCGATATCGGCGGCATCGGCACGGCGGACGTGGATGACGTCGGAATCCAGAATATCGCGATGCCGCTTGTAGAAATCGACCCACCGCTTCACCACCGCCCGGGTGGAGTCAGCATCGAAGAGTCGCGGACCGCGGTAGCAGGCCTGCACGCCGCAGCCAAAGTCATTGGCCAAATGGGCTTCGTAAGCTGGCAAGTGCTGTGACAGCGGTTCGATCGTGGCCGCCGCCCCGCCGCCTTGATATTGCACCAAGGGGACGAACATCCAGCCCATGCTGGGCGTCTTGTCCCAGGTGCCGTCGAAGATGTTTTGGCGGGCGTGGATAATCTGCTCGGCCCGCGGCAGCGACCAATTGCTTTCCCGATAGCCCATGCCGGTCCGCGACGAGCCCACCAGGAAGTACCAGTCGGGCACGTGCAGGTAGATTCCCCGGCCGCGACACCACTGGTAGAAGTCGGAGATCACCCTCCACTGCCGCCACTGGGAATCGTCCAGTCCGCGATGGCCGGGATGGCTGGTCGAAGCGCACGGGTCGCCCGGATACGAGCCGTCATGTTCGAGCATGTTCAAACCGGTCTCGTCGAAGAAGTGGTAGAGCTTGCGAAAGTAATCCTGTCCCCAGCGGCTCCCCAGGCACGGGGCGTGGCCGAAAATGGCCCCGCCCGGCTGGCCGGTCTTCGGGTCGATCACTTCGTTGGCCGGCCCGGAGTCGGTGCGGCTGGAGAGCAACGAATAGCCGCCCAGTTCGATGCCCTTGCTCTTAGCGTACTCGACCAGGTGCTTGATCTGGTCGAGATAGGCGGGCTTCTCATTTTCGAGGTTGAATCCGCTGCCAAACGACATAACCACCATCTCAAAGCCCACTTCGCGGCATTGATCGACGGCCAGCCGCACCGCGGCGGGATTGGAGGCGGTGACATGCATGAGGATCGGATTCTCGGTGACCCAAGGGGCGATGGTGCGGTACATCCGTCGCAGGGCCAGCCCCCGCCGCTCGCGATCCGTGCTGTCGTAGACCAACTCGAAGGTGCGGAACGACTCGAACTGCCGGCCTGGCTCGATCACCACGTCGGGCCCGAGCGGCGGACGGCATTCCAGCAAGTTGGGAGTTTGGCGGCTATAGTCAACTTGCGTCGCATACTGCGGATCGGGTTGCCAAAAAACCCCTACCCGGCCGCTCGGCGGAAGGCCGCCGTGGAAGGAATAGTCATTCTCGACGTGAAGACACGCGTACTCACATCCCCCGCGGCCTTCGGCAATTGCCTCGTCCTCTACCACGGCGAGCAACTCGCTGGTGAAGCGATTCAGCCGCAGTGGCTTAGGACTATTGTTTTGCAGGGTGAACCACTTGCACAACAGGGGGATCCCGTCGTACATCTCGTAATGGACCGAAACCTTGGTGCCGGCCAGGCGGCTGGCCGGCGGGGACGCGAAGTCGAGCGCCAGGGCGGCGCCCGGCGGCGGCCATACCTGATTGGCTGCATAGCGCACTCGCTTCCAGGCAAATCGCTCTTTCGGCCGGCCGATGCGGAATCCGGTCAGTTGAAAGGCCGCCCTAGCGGCGGTCATCGCGTCGAGCCATTCCGGCCGCAAATACGCGTAGTCGGGTTGTCCGAGCAGGCCGCCGACGTCGTAATCCTTGCCGTCGATCTGCAACCGCAACTCGGGTTTGACTCCGCGAAGTATCGCCGCCCCAGTCATCAGATTGTCGAAACCTACGGTGGCCCCGTTGGGCAACACCCGCCACCTGCGGCAGATTAAGCCGTTGGCGAGCGAAATTTCCTCCGGCCCGCTACGGTATACAGCCGTCGTGCGATCCACCGGCACGACCAGCCAATCGCCTCTGACCGGCGAGGTGGCGGCCTCGGTCAACGGCGGAAGTCCGCCCACCTGCGCCAAAAGGTTTTGGCGTTCGCGCGTCTCCACGGCCGATACGCGATCCGCGGCCCACGAACACAGAACGGTCGCTAGGGCGATCCGAATCGCATGAGGTAAGTACATGCGGTAGGTTCCTTGTGTCCTCATCCTGGGCTGGTAAAATGGCAGGTGCTGGGCATGAGAGTCACAATACGACGAAAGTAGGATACCTGACGGCCACTGGGATGTGCAAGCCTTTCACCGGTTTTTCGCTGGTATGGGGCAGATCAGAAGGAGCCCGGGCAATGTGCAGAATCGGTGTTTGGCTGGCGTTAGCCATAGAAACGGCTT
>JAJYGU010000257.1 GCA_021784975.1 Planctomycetota bacterium | reverse complement strand
CGCCGCCGGCGAGTCGCGGGGGCGGTTCATAGCCGGCGATGCGACGGATGCGGGCCAGGAGCGAGCCGCCGCGGGCGGCCAGGGAAAAGGCGCTCGGTGCTGCCCGCAGTTCTTCGATGGCCAGCAGGGCGCGGCCGTAGTCGGCCCGGCTGCCCATGGCGGCCATGGCCATGTCGTCGCAGCAGTTCTCCCGCTCATTGCGGATCTGGGCCGAGAGCCACCATACGGCCGGATGGTAGAAGAAGAGCGTTTCGATCAAGGTTTGAAGCAAGTTGACAAGGTAGTCGTGGCGGCGAATGTGGGCCAGCTCGTGGGTCAAGATCAATTCCAATTGTGGCTCCGGCAGGCCGGCCACCACGCACACCGGCAGCAGGATCGCCGGGCGGAAGCAGCCGACCACCACCGGCGTCTTGACCAACGTCGATTGCAGCACTTCAACCGCTCGAACAAGCCTCAGCCGCTGGGCTGTGCGCTCCAGCACGCTATGCACGGTATCAGCGACGGGCGAAACGCCGGCCTTCCGCAGCCGATGCACCGTGTACCAACTCCAGAGCGGCCGGAAGGCTGCCAGCAAAACGTCGGCGAGCCAGAGGAGGACGATTTCCGGAAGCCACGGCTGAAGGCGGATCGTCGCCGCCGACAGCACCGAGGCCAGGGTGATCGGTGCTGGTTGCAATCGCTGAGGCTCGGCGGGTGGCCCCGATAGCTTGCTATCGGGGCGGCGAAGCCGCAAGAGGTTTCACGCGCTAGCTGGCCCTTCTTATGCCTCCGGTACCCCGATAGCAGAGCTATCGAGGCCACCCGCGATAGCAGAGCTATCGGGGCCACCCGGGTAAACCGACCGCTCTTTGGAGTGCGGCAATTCATTGCCGCTTTTTCGGTGTTTCCCGTCATTTGGACGCGATGCCGCATTCACCCGAAAGTCATTTCACAGTCTTCCCCCCCGGGTTCAAAAAAGCGGTGATAAATAACCGCACTCCCAAGGTCTGCCGGTTCAGGGATTATAGCGACTGCTGCGAGAGGAACTTGTAACTGGCGCGGACATAGTCCCACAGCGGGCCCTGGCCGTTGTCCTGCTCGTAGATATACCACTGGATGCCCGAGTATTTGCCGGCCGCAAAGATGTCGTTCCAGTTGAGCGAGCCCTGGCCGAGGGCCGTCAAGGTGTGCTTCTTGCCTTTGAGGAGGATGTCTTTGGCGTGGACGGTTGGGCAGCGGTCCTTCAGCTTGCGGAGATAGGGGGCCACATCCACGCCGGCCGCCGCCGCCCAGGCCAGGTCCAGCTCCGCGCACACGTTCTCCGGCCTGGTCGCGTCCATAAGGATTTGATGCTTGGTGCGCGGATCGCCGGGGAATTTCTCGAACTCGTGGGTGTGATTGTGGAAGGTGAGCCGCATGCCGACTTCACGCAGTTTTGCCCCAAGCGCGTCGAGCCGGCGAGCGCCTTGCAGCCATGCCTTCAGGTTTGCGGTGCAGTCCCTCATCATCCCGCCGGGCCCCACGTAGGTCGCCCCGACGGTCTTCCAAAAGGCGACCTGCTCCTGGAACTTCTGTTCGAAGAGTTCGACGGCGGTGTGGGCGGCGATGCACTTCAGGCCCGCCTTATCCAGCGCGGTGCGGATCTTATCGGCGGGCAGACTGGGCATGCCGCTCCATTGCACGTATTTCCAGCCCATGTCGGCCGCCTTGTTGAGCGTGCCTGGCAAGTCCTTCTTGGCCGGGCCGCGGAGCGTATACAACTGCAAGGCGATCCCGGCCTTCTTCTTCGCGGCTGGGCTGGCGGCCTCTGCACTGAAGACGGTCGGGCCCGAAATCGCCAATAGCCCCAGCGCGCCCAGCGCCTCCCGACGCGAGATGCCAGTATGGTCTGATTTCATGGGGCGGTCCTCCTCTCGTATGGGAATGCGATGGGAATCCAACTGTCTGCGACGGCCCTCAGCTTAGCGTGGGCGGCGGTCGTTGGGAAGGACCCGCGATGGTCCCGCGCACCCAGATGATTCATGGAACCGCGGAAGACGCAAAGGACGCGAGGAAAAAGGCAAAATGAAAAGTGCAAAATGCAAAACTGTAGCCGGACCCACTACTTTCCGCCCTCCGCCCTCATCCTTCATCTCTGCGTCCCCGGCCTCCTCGGCGGTGAATGATCCGCGTTATCCGTCTCGTTTGCGGTGACGCCGAACTGGATGGTATGATTGGGGTAGAGAACGTCCGCCGCAATTGGCCCTCCTTGGCCCAAGGGCGAGCAGAAGGCGACAGTCCCATTTTTGTGGCCGGGTACCGTGCGCAGCACGGTCGCCGCAAAAATCGGGACGGTCCTCCAACCGCCGCGGCCCACAAGGATTTCATCGTGAAGCTGCAATTTCTCGGGGCGGCCCGGCAGGTGACCGGCTCGCAGTATTATCTGGAAGCCGACGGCGCCAAACTGCTGGTCGACTGCGGCATGTACCAGGAGCGGGCCTATCTGGATCGCAACTGGGAGCCCGAGGCCATCCGCTTGCGAGAGCTGCAAGCCATCCTGTTGACGCACGCCCACGTGGACCATTGCGGCCTGGTCCCAAAGCTCGTGCAACAGGGCTTCCGCGGTCCGATCATCGCCACCTCGGCCTCGGCCGACCTGGTAGAACTGGTGCTCCGCGATGCTGCCGAGATTCAAGCCGAAGATGCCGCCTTCAAGGAAAAACGCCACCGCAAGGAAGGCCGTCAAGGAGAGCATCCGATCAAACCGCTGTACACGATGAAGGACGTGGAACGCACCATCTCGATGCTGGAGCCGGTGGCCTACGATCGGCCGGTGCGGATCAAGGACCACGTCTCGGCCATCTTTCACGATGCCGGCCATATCTTGGGTTCGGCGCTCATTGAATTGCGGGTGACGGACCATGGCGATCCGCGGCGGCTGATTTTCACCGGCGACCTGGGCCAGTGGGACAAGCCGATCGTCCGCGACCCGACCGTGTTCACCGAGGCCGACTATGTGGTGATGGAATCGACCTACGGCGACCGCGACCACGCCAACCACCAGTCGGTCGAGTCGCAACTGGAGAAAGTGGTCCGCGAAACCGTGGCCGCAGGCGGCAAGGTAATCATCCCGATCTTCGCGATCGAGCGGGCGCAGGAGCTGATTTACTACCTCAACCGCCTGCTGCACGCCGGCCATCTTCCGGAGATTCCGGTGTTTCTCGACAGCCCGATGGCGGCTGACGTCAACGAGGTGTTTCGCCACCACCGCGAATGTTTCGACGCCGAGGCGAAAGAGATGATCGCCTCCGGTGAATCGCTGTTGAAGTTCCCATCGCTCAGGGTGGTGCGGACGGTCGAGCAGTCGAAGGCCATCAACAATCTTAAAGGCCCGGCGATCATCATGGCCACCTCCGGCATGTGCACCGCCGGCCGCATCAAGCACCATCTGGCCCAATATATCGGCCGGCCGGAGTGTACCATCCTCTTCGTCGGTTACCAGTCTCAGGGCACCTTGGGCCGGCAGATCCTCGATGGCAACCGCGAGGTCCGCATCCACGGCATTTCGCGGCTGGTGCGGGCACGAGTGGCCCAGATCCAGGGCATTTCCGGCCACGCCGACCGCCGCGGGCTGCTGAAATGGCTGAGCGCCTTCCAACGGCCGCCCCGCGAGCTTTTTG
>JAJYGU010000147.1 GCA_021784975.1 Planctomycetota bacterium | reverse complement strand
ACTGACCCCGGCATCAATCGAGTCCATACGGGCGTCGATGCAGGACACGGGGGCCGGGCAAGGCGGCATCTTCTACTACAGCTTGACCACCACCATGGCCCAGATTTCCGACGGCACCAGCAACACCTATCTGTGCGGCGAGAAGTACATCAACTCGGAGCACTACCTGGATGGCCTCGACTACTCCGAGGGCGCCAACGGCGACTCGATCTGCGACTACGAGGGCTACGACGCGGACATGATCCGTTTCTGCGCCAATACCAACCCTGATGGCTACACGGCTGCGATCTGGACCCAGCAGCCGATCATGACGCCGAAGCAAGACTATCCGGGCTTCTTCGACAACGGCATCTTCGGCAGTGCCCACGCCGGCATGTGCAACATGGCCTTCTGCGACGGCTCGGTGCACCAGATCAGCTACGGGATTTCCCCGCAGATCCACTGGGAGCTGGGCAACCGCGCCGACGGCAACGCCCTCGACGCCAGCATGTACTAAGGCGTAGAGCAGGCATCTTGCCTGCGGAGCCACGAGCGTAACCAAATCCGAATCTCGAAACACGAAATCCGAGACAATTTCCAAGTCCAAAGTTCAAAAGGTGGAAAGGCAAACTTCGCCCTTGGAGTTTTGGTCCGTCCGCTTTGTTTAGGATTTCGACACTCGCAGCTCGGGTTTGTTGAGGACGTGACTGGGGCAGGCATTCCTCCGGGGATGCCTGCCCTGTTTTTGTTGGAAAGCCAAGAGCCGAAACTGGTCACGGCAGCGCATCACGCCCTCCGCTGAGCCAAGCCAGCGAGAACCGAGCCAGCGTGATCCGCTCGCGAGGCCCCTTTGCGCCGGTTTCAAAGGCGATGGCGATGCCGCCGTCGGGCAGGGTGGTCATGCAACCGTAGGCCGCCGGTCCGGCATAGAGCGACCTGGCCACCGGCCAGGTCTTGCCTTCATCATAGCTGAGACGGACCGTCATGTTCTGGCGTTTGCGGGCGGCGGGATTGGCAAAGAGAATGCGGCTCTTGCCGCCCGGCCCGGCGGGGACGGTCCCGATTTTTGCGGCAGGATGCCGCAAAAATGGGACGGTCCCCTTCTGTGTCCAAGTGTAGCGCAGAATGCTCCCCTGGCAAGGCGGGTCCACCAGCGCGGGGTCGTCGTAGCCGCCTTGCCACGTCGCCCCGCCGTCGCGGCTGAGACAGACCTTGCGGAGGCGGGCACGGTCGTAGGTCCGCATGTTCAACATCAGCCGGCCGTCGTTGAGCTCGACCACCGCCGACTCGTCGCTGCCGCTTTGAGGCGCGGAACCGCCCAATCGCCAGGTCTTGCCGTGGTCGTCGGACAGGATGACATGCGCATAGGCCGCGTGGGCTGGGGACTGGCTCATTTTTCGGCCGTTGGCGTGCTGCCCTGCCGCGCCGCCGTGGAGGCCGAAAAATGTGCCTGTCCCCTTCTCGCCGGTCACATGATCGCAAGGGACCACCAGCCGGCCTCGGTGCGGGCCGCGGGAAAGCTGGATGCCGTTGCCCGGTCCGGTGGCATACCAGGTCCAGTCTTTTGGTTTGACCTCGGCGGTGATCTCTTGCGGCGGCCGCCAGGTCAGGCCCTCGTCGTGCGACGAGGTGACGAAGACCCGGCGAGTATCCTTGCTGGTTTGGGCGATGATTCGCGACTCGCGGTCGTCGCCGCGATTCCAGGTCAACAAGAGCCAAATCGTGCCCGTCTGCTGGTCCACGACCGCACAGGGATTGCCGCAGGTGTTCGGGCCGTCGTGCCAGACGACCTGCTGCGGGCTCCAGGTCGTGCCGCCGTCCGCGGAACGCCGCAGCAGCAGGTCGATCGCGCCGCTGTCGCCGCGGCCGTTCTTGCGGCCTTCGCAGAAGGCCAAGAGCGTTCCCTTGGTCGTCGTCACCAGCGCCGGAATACGATAGGTGTGATAGCCACCCTTGCCTGCCACAAAGAGGTCGCTTTGCGAGACGCCGGCACGGGTGTTAGACGATGCACACCAGGCCGCCAGGGCCATCGCGATCGGAAGGCCAAAGTGGAATCGGATGCTGAAGAACATTTGCAAACCTCCCAAAGCAGGACATCTGCGGCTTAGCCGTCCTCTTTCAGGCCGTCGGGCGCCGGCCCATCTCCTGCACCAAGACCAACAGGCAATCCACGCTCCCATCCGGCTTTCGCATCGACTGGGCGGTGAGCCGCACCTCGACCGGCCGGCGGTCCTTGCGGACCAGCCGCTTGTCGAGCACGAACCGTTTCATCACGCTCGCCAGAAGCTGTTGGAACTGCTCCTCTTCGGCGGCTCGATCGTCCGGATGGGTCAGTTCGGACCAGGGCTTAAGGAAGAGCTCGTCCGCGGTGTAGCCGAGGATTTGGCACAGGCGGCGATTTACTTCCACCCACTCGCGCTGCGGCGAGAGAATAGCCATGCCCACCACTCCCTGCTCGAAGTAGCCGCGGAATCGCTGTTCACTCTCCAGCAGCCACTGTTCCGCCTGCCGGCGGTCGGCGATCTCGCCTTGCAGCTCGGCGTTGGCGCGGGCCAATTCGGCGGTGCGTTCGGCCACCCGTTGTTCGAGCACTTCATACGCCTGACGGAGTTTTTCTTCGGCCTCCTGGCGTTTCGAGATCTGACGCTTGAGATGCCGCGACAGGAAGGCGATGCCCAAAAGTCCCAGGACCCACATGCCTCCGTAACCGATCAGTCGATGCAGCAGGCTGGGCAACTGGGTGCTCCAGACCGAGGCCATGGGCACGGCGATGCTCAACCCTCCGCGGAGATCGCCCACCTGGTAGCCTTGTTCGGCGTGACACACCAGGCACGCCTTTTCGATCACCAGCGGACGCATATACCGCAGATAGCGTGCTCCGCCAATCGAGGCCTCGGAATCGGCCTCGGGCTCGCCGCGGGCAAAGGCCTGCAAGGCCGCCTCTTCCCACGGGTCGGGGGCATTCTGGGGATCAATCGGCTGTAAACTGGTGATGTGGCCCCTATAGCCATGCCACCGCCGGGTAATCCGGTGCACCTGGCGCATGAGCATCGGCGGGCTTACCAAGGTCAATTTCCGACCTGACGGGGTGGAGATGTCGCGGTCCCGATGGTGGCCCAAGTTGGGGTCGGGAGGGGTCTGCGGACTAATAGGGACGTAAACCCCACCCATGGAAGATGCCCAGCGATAGACGGCCGCCTCTTTTTTCCAGGCCCCGGCCGCCTCGCTCCGGGCAATGGCCATCGCCTCGTGCCGCTTGTCGAAGAAGTTCCAGACCAACACAATCACAATCGCCACCGTCCACCAAAACACCAAAGCCCAGGTATACCGCCGCAAGCGGATCGGTTCGGCAACCAGCACCTCTTCCTTAGAACTCGCCATGATTGTTTAACCTCCGTGATGCGCACCGCACGAACGCCCATTATACGGGGAACCGACTGTTGCGGCACCACCCAAATCCAGCGGTTCCGCAAGTAGTCAGTTTCTGATGGCGTAACCACTTGCTTGGCCCGGTTTTGTCGTTCGCGGGCCAGCGCGGGGCAAATTCGCATTCGCTGGAGGCGATCTCACAACACTGCCTGGAGACCTTCCTGGCCCAGAAAAAGTTGTTTCTGGCCTTTGTTCTGCTGCAATGCTTCTGGCTGCGGAACCTCAAGCCGCC
>JAJYGU010000315.1 GCA_021784975.1 Planctomycetota bacterium | reverse complement strand
AATTACTACGTGGTGGCCGTGGGTTGGGGCAACATGATCGACATCTTTGGCAAGACGATCAAGAACATCCACAAACCGCGGCCAGAGGTGCGGGTCGCCACGCTCGACCTGGACCTTACTCCCGTCCATAAAGATTTCAACGGTGAAAAGGTGGCCCGGTTGCTCCGCGAACACCGGGGCGAAGTCGAGCGGTTGAAGAGCGTCGGCGAAATGGAGGGCTGGTACGTGCTGCGGGCGGTGAAGCCCGGAGTGCGGGTCCGCGATCTGTGCAAGCAGTACCATATCGAGACCCTGCGCGAATACCGGCATCGCAGCCGCCAACAAATCAATCAACGGCGAAAGGCCGGGCAAACGGTGTGAGACGGTCTTGGGACTTGGGTCTTGGATATCGGGGCTCAGTGGCCAAGACCCGAGACCTAAGACCTAAGACCGCGACAGGCAGCGTAGTCAAGCATTTCTTTGTTTGGAGGAAACCAGCGATGAGCGAACTGACGCGACGTGAGTTTCTGGATCGCTCGGCGGCGGCGGGACTGGGCTGGGCCGCGGGAGCAACGATCTTGGCCAACCCCCAGTCGGTCCGGGCCGCGCCGGCCAACCACAAGGTGGCCTTGGGCTTCATCGGCGCCGGCGGCCGGGGCAGCTACCTGTGCGAGGGCTTCTTGGCGCGGAAGGCGAAGGATTGCCACATCGCTTGGGTGGCCGACGTCGAGGTCCACCGCGCCCAGGCGTTGGCGGAGCTGGCGGCCAAGCGGCAGGGCAGCAGGGCCCCCAAGGTGGTCCAAGACTTTCGCACGATCTTGGACGATCGGAAGGTCGACGCGGTGGTCGTAGCCACGCCGGACCACTGGCACGCCCCGGCCACCGTTTGGGCCTGCCAGGCGGGCAAGGACGTCTACGTGGAAAAGCCGCCCACCTCGAATTGCTGGGAAGGGCGGAAGATGGTCGAGGCCGCCCGAAAGTACCGGCGAATCGTCCAAGTCGGCACGCAAAGCCGCAGCGCGCCGTCCAACATCGCGGCCAAGGAGTACATCCAGTCGGGCAAGCTCGGCAAAATCCACTTCTGCCGGGTCTACAACCAGAAAGAGTGGAAAAACTTTCCCGCGGTTCCCGACAGCGATCCGCCCGAGGGACTCTACTGGGACATGTGGAACGGGCCGGCCCCCGAGCACCAGTTCAACAGCAACTTCTTCCACAACTGGCACCATTTCTGGCGCTATTCCGGGGGCGACATCGTCAACGACGGCATCCATCAGATCGACCTGGCTCGGTGGCTGGTGGGGGTCGATTATCCGAAATCGGTCTACTCGACTGGCGGACGCTTTGCCGAAGCAGGGGCCGCCGAAACGCCGGACACGCAGATGGCCGTCTTCGATTTTCCTGAGATGGTGTTCACCTTCGAGCTGACGCTTTATACGCCCTACATGCTCAAGATTTCGCCGAAGATCCGCGACAGTGACAGCGAGTTTCCCTATTGGCTGCAGTGCGCTACTCGGATCGAAATCTACGGCACAAAAGGACTGATGATCGTCGGCCGGCACGGGGGAGGCTGGCAGGTGTTCACCCGGCCGAAGCTGCACCAAGGGGTGGTGGTGGCCCAGGGCAAGAGCCATTTCCCCGATCCGGAACACAAGGAAAACTTCCTCCAGTGCCTCCGCACCCGGAAGACGCCCAATGCCGACATCGAAGAAGGGCACCGCAGCGTCTTACTGAGCCACTTCGCCAATATCAGTTATCGCCTCGGCGGGCAGAAGCTCTTGATCGACGCCCAGAGCGAGCAGATCGTAGGCAACGATCAGGCGATGAAGCTGTACCGCCGTCAGTACCGCAAGCCCTACGTGATCGAAGAGCAGGTCTGAGGCTGGGGCCGGCTGGCATGGGGACACGCAGTTTGCCCGTGTGGAAATGTCGGCCGGCTCCGCCACGGGTAAGCTTCGCTTACCCATGCCACCCGGCGGGAAAACCGGCTTCATGAGCGGGCCGACTGCTTCGGCTTGCTGGCAGGCTTCTTCGGCGTGGCTGGTTTCGCCGCCGGCTTCGGCGGCGAAGGGGCGAGCGTCTCAGAGCGGACGTAAAGCCGCAGCAACTCCTGGTGCAGCTCGTCGCCAGAAAGATTCATCAGCCGATCGCGCTGCCAGTCGGGCAGGCCATGCTCGAAGAAAGCGGCCAGGTGTTCGTCATCGGCCTTCATGGCAGGGCTGTGCCTGGGCCGGTGGGCCATTTGGCGGCGGGCCGCCAGGGCAATCGCCAGCCGCACCTTTCGCCACTGTTCGGCGATTGGCTGCTTTTGCAGATATTGCCGCAGCTCGGGAGTGAGTTGCTGGCGGAGCCGCGCCAGATCGGCGTCGGTCATCAGCTTCGGCGGCTGGCCGGCGTTGGGCCCGGCGTGCCAGGTCTCTATGAACAGGTAGCGGCGACGGTCGAACCGGCTCATCCCTTCCAGCCTGGCGCGCCGCGATTCGGGCAATCCTTCCAGCAGCGCCTTCTCGTGCTTGACGAGATAATCGTTGATCCATTTCAGCAGCACCGCCGCATCTCTCTCGCCAAGTCGTTTTTCTTCTTCCCGCACTTTTTCGTGGTTCAATCGCCTTTCGATCCAATCCAGCCGCTTGTTGGGGTCTTCCAGCTCGGTCAACTCGGCGCGGCCGTAGGCAGGCAGGGTTTTCAGCCATTGGTGGTACTGGTGCAAGGTTTGAATCAGCCGCGGCGCGTCCGGATCGGCTTGCAGCAGTTGATCCAGTTGCCGCAACCCTTGCTGTTCGGCGGGGTCCAGGGCGTTAAAGCGCTGCTGGAGCCGCGCCAATTGCTCCTTTTCGCTGTCACTCATGCGCTCGACCCGTTGCCGCGGCGGCAAGGCGGACGCCTCGGCTTGGGCAGCCTCCTCGGCGGACCTTTCCGAGAACAGCCCCTTGTCGCGGAGCAGGTGCAGAAACTGGACGCTGGCCGCCTGGCGGTATTCGTCTTGCCGCTCGATGACTCGCAGGTCGTGGAGCAGTTGCCGGTCGGGACCGGGGGCCATGGCCGCTACCGCGAAGAATCCGCCGGCGGCCGCGACCAGCACGACGGCCACCACGGCCAGCCACCGCCGACGCCGACGCAGCGGCCGCTCGGCCTGCGCCTCATCGGCCTCTTTGCGGGCTGCCTGGGCCACCATTTCCAAGGTCGATCGGGTGAGTTGCTCGTCGGACAACGGCGCGTCGATCTCCTCGAGCATGTCCCAGGTCCGCTCCAGGTCGTGCAGCGTCTGACGGACCTTCGCGTCGGCGGCCAGCAGCTCGTCGATGTGGCGGCTGGCCTCGGCGTCCAGTTCGCCGTCGAGGTAGGCTACCAGTTGCTCTTCCAGCGAGCCCGTCGATGGGGAGGGATCGTCAGCCATGATGGTTCGGCAGACCGATAGGCGGCCGAGCGCCTTGGTCGAAATACGGTTGCAGCACCTCGCGCAAGTTGCCCCGCGCCCGGGAGAGGAGCGATTTGATGGCCTGCGGCGAAAGCTCCATTGCCTCGGCGATCTCGGTGTAACTCATGCCTTCGAACTTGCTCAGCAAGACCGCCATCCGCTGCCGCTCGTTGAGCGACTCCAGGGCCATCCGCACGATTTCCCGCATTTCCCGATTCACCAACTGCCGTGCGGGCATTTGTCCGCTGCTGACCTGGAGGGC
>JAJYGU010000398.1 GCA_021784975.1 Planctomycetota bacterium | reverse complement strand
AGTCACGGTACTCAACGGCCAGGCAACGCAGCAGCAAGCCCGTCTTGGGATCGCGGTAGCTGAGCGTGTGCTCGATGCGATTCTGGTCGAGCGGCCGGCTGGCCGGCTTGAGTTCCCAGTTCTTCAACAGCTCTGATGACGGTTGGCCATCGTACGTAAATGAGAAGAACGGCTCGATGCCGTGGGCCGAGGGACCCGCCGGGGGCTGGCCGGTTTGAGCAATGCCTTCGAATTTGGCCGCCGCCCATCGCCGGGCCGCGGCCATTTCGTCGGCGGTCGGCGCAACCGCCCAAGCCGATTGGAGTAGCACGGTCGAAAACGCCGCTGCGGCGATTAGCCCCCAAAAAGGCGAGAATTTGGAGTGCGGTGATACATCACCGCTTTTCTGGGCCGCAGGAAAAATCGCGAAACAATGTTTGGGTGAACCCCGCATGGCGCCCAAGTTCCGGAAAACCCGGAAAAAGCGGCAACAAGTTGCCGCACTCCAGAGAGTTCGCATCGTCATGGG
This sequence comes from Planctomycetota bacterium, assembly GCA_021784975.1. GTDB lineage: Bacteria > Planctomycetota > Planctomycetia > Pirellulales > Thermoguttaceae > JAJYGU01. The sequence goes on along the minus strand of JAJYGU010000398.1, from coordinate 3,167 downwards.
ATTATCTCCTCGGCTGACTGATAGCACTTCAAATGGTCGCGTAATAACGAAATGGCCTTTTCCAGTTCGCCCGCCTGCAGGGCCGCCACGATCCGGCAATGCAGTTCCTTGCCCGCGCGAAAATTGCTCATGGCGGCGCGGAATTTGTGAAAGAATGCCTGCAACAGATCGCAGAAAGAAGCCAGCGGGGTGATCTGGGTCGCCTCCACCAGGCCGCGGTGAAAGGCGATGTCGTACTCGATCCAGCGGTCGTCGGCCCGGTCGGTATCGGGGGCTGCATCGGCCAGGGTTTGCAGGCGGGGGCAGACCCGCGGATTCTTCTGCATGGCCTCCATGACGTAATACAAAGCCCCGGTCTCGACGACCGCCCGCGCCTTGAGTAGCTTCTCCTTGGGAAAGTCGCTCAAGGCGAAGTGGAAGCCAAAATACTCGCTGACGCGACCAAAGTCGAACTGGTCCAGGATCATGCCGCGGCGCGGCACGGCGTCGATGATGCCCAAGAAGTCCAATGCCTTGGTGGCCTCGCGGACCACCGATCGGCTTACCCCGAAGCGTTCCACCATCTCCTGCTCGGTCAAGAGCGGGTCGCCAGGCTTTAGCCCGTGCTCGATGATGTGCTTGCGGAGCTGGGCGGTGAGCTCTTCGCTGAGTCGGCGGCGGCGGAGCTTGCGTTGGGGAACCACTTTCATCAGGACTCCGATGCGAGCTACCCTGTTCGCGGGCGAAAACGGAACCTTCGCCGCGGCGGCCATCGTAACCCGAAGCGTAAGCGAGGGAAGTAAGCTGCTACCTCGCTTACGCTTCGGGTTACGATCATTTTCGCCGGCGAACAGCACATCTTCAAACCCGACTTGACAGGGGCAATGTTCGTATGATAATACAATTTCTCAACAACACAACCCCCGTCACTACGGAAGTGGACCGGCAGTGCCGCCAAGCCGACCGTATTCAGAGACCTTGACTAAAGCACGAATTGCCAAGTCCGCCCCCAACAGCACTCTGCCCGCCGGTCTGGACCAGGCCGGCTTGTTGGCCCTCTACCGCCAGATGGTCCGCATCCGCCGGTTCGAGCAGACGGTCCAAACCATGTACCGCAACAGCGAGCTGCCGGGGTTCGTTCATCTCTACATCGGGCAAGAGGCGACCGCCGCCGGCGTGATGGCCCATCTGCGCCGCCACGACTGGATCACCAGCACGCACCGCGGACACGGTCATGCCCTGGCCAAAGGCGTGCCGGCCAAGGCAGTGCTGGCCGAGTTGGCCGGAAGGGCCACCGGCTGTTGCGGCGGGCGAGGCGGCAGCATGCATCTCTATGCGACCGCCGAGGGGCTTTTCGGCACCAACGGTGTGGTGGCGGCGGCCATTCCCTCGGCGGTCGGGCTGGCCATCAGCGCCAAGACCCGCGGCAGCGACCAGGTGACGGTGGCTTTCTTTGGCGACGGGGCCAGCAACCACGGCGCGTTTCTCGAAAGCATCAATTTCGCCGGCATTCAGCAGGTACCGCTGGTGTTCGTCTGCGAAAACAACCTCTATGCCACCGCCACGCCGCTGAAGATTGCCACCCGCAACACGAACATCGCCAGCAAGGCGGCGGCCTTCGGCGTCCCCGGCGTGCAAGTCGACGGCAACGACGTGCTGGCCGTCTGGCAAGTCGCCGCCGAGGCCGTCCGCCGCGCACGAGCCGGCGAAGGCCCAACGCTCATCGAATCGCTCACCTACCGCCAGGTCGGACACCAGGAAGGCGATCCGGTGATCGGTTGGTGCCGCACGCAGGAGGAGTGGGACTCCTGGATGCAGCGCTGCCCTGTGGCCAATTATCGTCGCTTCTTGCTGGAATCGAGGCACGCGACCGAAGCCGAACTGACAGCCATCGACCACGAAGCCGAGGCGGAAGTCCGCGAGGCGGCCGACTTCGCGCGGTCTTCGCCCCAGCCCGATCCGGCCACCGCCACCGAGCACAGTTGGGCCGAGCCGATCAATCCGCCGTTGGCCTTCAACGAACCTGGCGCGATTGCCGGCGCCACGAAGGTCTTGACCTGGCTCAACGCGGTCCGCGACGGAATCGCCGAGGAAATGCGCCGCGATCGGCACATCATCTATTTTGGTGAAGGAACGGCCGAGCGTGGCGGAAGCTTTGGACACACCAAAGGGCTGTGCGACGAGTTCGGTCCCAGTCGCATGATCGATACTCCGATCTGCGAACTCGGATTCACCGGGGCAGCCATCGGCGCCTCGGCCACCGGCTGCCGGACGGTCTCCGACCTGATGATGGGCGATTTCCTCTGGGAGGCCGCCAGCCAGATCGTGCTCCAGGCCGGCAAGCTCCATTACATGAGCAACGGCCAGGTGGTGGTGCCGATGGTGGTTCGGGCGGGTATGGGGATGGTCAAGAGCGCCGGCCCACACCACAGCGGCGCGTATTATCCGGTCTGGGCCCATTGCCCGGGCCTGATCGTGGTTGTCCCCTCCACTCCGGCCGACGCCAAAGGGCTGTTCAAGACCGCCTTGCGGGCCAACGGCCCGGTGCTCTTCCTGGAACACAAGGCCTTGCTGGCCACCAAGGGACCGGTGCCCGACGGCGAATACTATGTCCCCTTCGGCCAGGCCAAGGTGGTGCGGGCGGGCAGCGACTTGACGATCGTATCCTGTGGGCTATGGCTGCACCGCTGCACGGAGGCGGCCGAGCGACTGACGGCGGAGGGGATTTCGTGCGAGGTGATCGACCTGCGGACGATCGTCCCGTTGGATGTCGAAACCATTATCTCCAGCCTCAACAAAACCGGTCGCCTGTTGGTGGTCGACGAGGCCTACGCGATGTGCGGCATCGGGGCAGAACTAGCGGCGGTGGCCATGGAACACGCCTTTGACAGCCTCGATGCGCCCGTCGGCCGGCTGCACATCGAGCCGGTCGCGCATCCGTTCAGTCCGGTGCTGGAAAACGCCATTCTGGCCAGCGTGGAGAAGATCGTGGCCGCCGCTCGCGGGGTGCTTGACGGCCGACCGCCGATTCCGCGGCGGGCCCCGAATCCCCGGCCTGCCTCGGCTGTGGTTGCTGTGTCGGAAAACGACGGCTTGGCTGCCCCAGCGGCACAAGCGAAGACCAGCGAGAAACCATCGGCGCAGTTGACGGGCGCAGCGCCGGCGGCGACCACCTCCGGTGTGCCACT